>NZ_LCWL01000092.1:0-111879 GCF_001441695.1 Alishewanella sp. WH16-1
CCGGAGTGCTGTGGATAACTGGGTTAGCGCAGGGCGCCGGCGTGTGCGGCGCCGCGGAATACGGCGTTGATATACAGCAGGTGCATACCATCGACGTAAGCGCGGAAGTTTGGCTCCTGGGTAAAGGCAATCACCTGGCCACGGCCGTGCGACTGCACCATCACCAGCGGTTTATGGGCGATTTGCTGGCGGTTCTCTTCCCACACAAAGCCTCCGGCCAGGAGATCTTTAGGGGCGGCGAAATTAACCACATTGCGGCCATCGTTAATCCGCAGCGGCTGGTAAATATGGTTGCCAACATAGAGGCTGCGTACCTGTTCGGCGATACCGGCGGTTAGCCAATGGTTTTGATCAACCACAGCATTGGCAATAAAGCCCGGCACCCAGTCCGGATCGGCCTGATACGGCTTTAACATCTGCTCGAACTCGCGGTATTCCGCCAACACCCGGCCTGGCACTCGTGCTTCGCTGGCTGGCTTTTCCTGCTCGCTGACCTGATACTCGCGCTTGCTGCTCAGTAGTGGCTTATCGCCTTCCAGCAAATAGCTGGTGGCATTGCCCAGCGTAATTAGTACACCGCCACGTTGCACAAACTGGCGTAAATTCTCGCTGCCGACACTCCCCAGTGCCTGCTGATAACTGCCAGCACCCGTCGCCGGTAAAATCAGCACCTGATAACGGCTCAGATCGGCACTGCGTAGCTGTGCCGGGCGAATTGCCGTGACCGGATAACCGATACCACGCTCCAGCACAAAGCGGGCACTGCCGGCACTCAGCGGATTCGTCGGCTCATCCCACAGCATCGCGATATTGACCTTTGGCACAGCCGGCACATTAAAGGAGCCAAAGTTCGGTCCCTCCGTTACCCAGCTGTTATCCAGTCCTTGCACTAAGGCGCCACTTTGCTGCGCCAGTTGTTGTACCTTGGTGGTTAAGTCAGCCGGATTATCGGCACGGCTTAATACCAGGGTGCCGGCCGGGTAACGCTGACCATTCTGATGCGTAAAGGGCAGATCACTGCTGCGTAGCGTTAACCCCTGTTGCAGCGCTGCGCTTAAAAACCGTGCTGCCGCCATATCGCCCCAGGGCACCACAAAGCCGTAGCGTGCATCCGGGTTACTAACGCTACCGGCGATCAGGGTATCCGGGCCCACCACAGTGGTATTAACCCGCGGCGCCTGATTACAGCGCTGCATTTCCAGGTTATACATCAATGGCAACGACCAGGCGGTAACATCGTAAATCTGATCCGGCAGGTTATTGGCGCGGCGCTGCTCCTGTTTATCTAAAAAGGCCTTATCCATCGGCACCGTATCATCGAGTAGGGTGCGCATTAAATGGTAGCTCGGCTGATTGGTGCGAATAAGGTAGCTGCCCGCCTGATAGTCTTTGCCACAGGCACGAAACGCCTGCTGCGCCTGCTCTACTTTAATGCCATGCTGGGTTAGCACGCCCATCAGTTTCTGATGGCCGGCCAGATCGCGCTCGGCAGCAAAAATAAAGCTACGCAGGCCATCTTTTTCGCCCTGTGCCGCCGCAGTTTTGCGGTACTGATAAAAGTTTTGCAGTAAGGTACTGGCCTGCTGGCTGGCCGTTTCCAGCGTAGCTTTAAAAGCGACAAAATTACGCTGAATACCATCGGCAAACGTCAGGATCTGGCCATCCTGCATCCGGTAATGATGGCCGCGTGCTGAGGCCATCTCATAAGTCATCGATACGCTGCCATAATACAGCGGCCAGCTGGCGCCATAGCCGGGGTAAAAGGCATCGAAAATCTCACGGGTAAAGTAGTGATAGCCCAGCTCGTCAAACCATTTGGCATTATTCTGGCCCACCTTATTCAGCACCTGGCGCTGGCTGGCCTGAATATGCGGGTTGTAGGGCTCGGCCTCGGGGCTAAAGTAATACCCCATATCGCCGCCCATTTCATGCGAGTCGACAAACAGCAGCGGATACATTTGCTGCAGTGCTTTAACGCGGCTGGCGGTTTCCGGCTGGGTTAACGAAATCCAGTCGCGGTTCATATCAAACAGGTAGTGGTTGGTACGGCCATTTGGCCAGGGCTCGTTGTGCTCGGCCGACAACCGATCCGGCGAATGCTCCAAGCCGACAGTGGCATAGTAACGGCTAACAAAACGGTGATGGCCATCCGGGTTTTGCAGCGGGTCTATATAGACCAGGGTATTGCTTAATATTTGCTGGGTCAGGGCGCTTTGGTCAGCCAGTAAATGATAAGCCAGCGCCATTGCCGCATCGGCCGGGCTAATTTCGTTGCCATGCAGGCTACCGGCAATCCAGACACTGGCCGGCAGGCTGGCGATCAGCTGTCTGGCTTCTGGCTCACTCAGGCTTGAGGGCTGTGCGAGTTTACGCATCCCGGCTTCAATTTCGGCCAGCTGGCTGATATTGCTGCTACTGCCAATTACCGCATAAAACAGTGGCCGGCCCTGCCAGCTTTTGCCATAGTGCACCAGCTTAACCTGCTGCGGATAACGGCTGGCCAGTTGCTCGAAAAAGCGGTATATTGCCGCCGGCTCTGAAATGCGCTCGCCAAACTGATGGCCCAGTAATTCCGGCACCGGGCTGATATCCGGCCGGTAATCACTTTGTGGAAAATACGGCACCGGCTGGGCGGTGCTTATGTCAGCAGCTGAGGCAACACAAGGTAAGGCTGCCAAACTGGCAGTGAGCAAGCTGGTATAAAATAAGCGCATAGGTTCCCGCAGAGTTATAGTGTTTTTTGCTTACCTTAGGCGCAGCAGGGCAGCTGCACAAGAGGCCGCACTGTGGATTGCGACCAGTGGTCAATTAAAAACGGCCATGGCATCACAGTAGTGAGCGTTATCACAAGGAACTTGTTACAGCACCATTACTCCAAGTTGCCACTAACGTCAGTAAGCGGAGCAAGCCTATGTTAAAGGTAAAACCGATGGAAAGAATCTTACAAAGCAGCCGTATTCTGGTGCTACTGACGATAGTGGTTTGTGCGGCCGCCGCTTGCTTACTGTATCTGAGCAGTGCGGTGATTGTGTATAACATTATTTGGGAAACTCTAAGCCAACTGCCCGATACCGCCGATTTAGGCAAAAGGCTGGCAGTAAAATTGCTGAAAGTACTGGATACCTTATTAATCGCATTGACCTTTCAGATTATTGCCACCGGCCTGTACCGGCTGTTTCTGGGCGATGTGGAAAATCTCGACAAAGGCTTACTCAAAGCCATGGATATCAGAAACTTCCATGATCTAAAAATTACCCTGATGCAGGTCGCCAGCGTAATTATGGTGATTCTGTTTCTGGAGCAAGCGGTAGAAGTCGGCGCTACGCTGGAAACCCTGTACTTCGGCCTTGCCATCGCCGTAGTGGTGCTGGCCAGTGTATTTGCAGCAAAGCAGATGCGGCATTCTTAATGTGAGCCGGTAAATTTACCTGTTAAGATTGCGCTGACTGGGCGTAGCTGCTACAAAGACCTAAAGTAGCAGCGACAACAACGGCTTAGCTATCCTCAATGAGCAAAACTATCGATATTTATCATCAGCAAGCTGAGCTTTTTGCCGCCCAGTATGATGCGCTAAGTTTTGAACAGGTGCATCAGAGTTGGCAAACTTACTGGCCGAAAGAACAATTGGTGCTCGATATCGGTGCCGGCAGCGGCCGGGATGCATTCTGGCTGGCCGCGCAAGGCAATCAGGTTATCGCCGTCGAGCCTGCAGAGGATCTGCGCCGGCTGGGGCAGTTAAAAACCAGTGCCGCGCTGGCTCCCAAAGTGCAATGGCTCTCTGATAGCTTGCCGGAGCTGAAAGCGACCTATCAGCTTAATCTGCGTTTTAATACGATTTTGCTGAGCGCAGTCTGGATGCATATCAGTCCGTCAGAGCGGCAGCGCACCTTCCGAAAAATAGCCAACTTATTGGCCCCCGGCGGCCACTTTGTTCTCAGCTTGCGCTATGGCGACTTTAGCGATCATCGGGTTGCCTATCCGGTTTCGGTAGATGAAATCAACGAGCTGGCCAGCAAATTTGGTTTAGTGCTTAAACATCTCTCCGCGCGAACTGCCGATGCTGGCGGTCGGGTTGATATTGCATGGCAGACGCTGGTACTGATGCTACCGGATGACGGTAGTGGCAGCCTGAGTAAAGTGCGGCATATCGTAGTTAACGACAACAAATCTTCGACTTACAAGCTGGCGCTATTACGTACCTTGGTGCGGATCGCCGAGGCGCATCCGGGCGCCGTTATTGATCGGCAAGATGGGCAGGTAGGCATTGCACTGGGTTTAGTTGCCTTATATTGGATCCGCTTGTTTAAGCGTCTGGTCGATAGCGATATGCAACAGAACGCTGATCCGGCGAAAGGCTTAGGTTTCGTAAAGCCGGATGGCTGGGGCAAGCTTGCCAATCTCACTGCTGATGATTTCGCTATCGGTAACTTTTATACCGGTCAGGAAGCTCAGGCGTTGCAACAACTGTTCGCGGATACGCTCAGCACCATAAAGGCGGGGCCTGTTACCTATATCTGGCAGGGCGAGAAGAGTAATCCGCTATTCCGGATGGAGCGCCACAAAGTAGCAAAACGCAGCCATATATTAATTGATCGCGATTTTCTGGCAAGTTTCGGTTGCTTTGTTTTAAGCGAGGATCTCTGGAATTGCTTCCGCCAGTACGGCTGCTGGATTGAGCCGCTACTGGTTCAGCAATGGATTGCCGAGATGCAAAAGTATCAACGTAATGCAGAACGGCAAATCTCTCTTGAAAGCTACCATAACCAGCTGCGCTGGCTGGATCAGCAGCATGATACCCGACTGGTGCGGCAGAAAGTTGCAGGACTGCGTAGCAGCGGAGCTCAGGTATGCAGTGTCTGGAGTGGGGCGCCACTCTACAGTTTTGATATTGACCACTGTGTACCCTTTAGCTATTGGCCAAATAATGATCTGTGGAATTTGCTGCCGGCCAGTCAGGCCGAAAATCGCAAAAAGCGTGATCGGCTACCGAGCCAAAGCCGGATGCAGCATTGTGCCAATCATATTCAGGATTGGTGGCGTCAAGCCTGGCAAACCGACGCGGAACAACAACGTTTTTTTATCGAGGCAGGGCTGTCACTGCCAAATATCAGCCCGGGTTGTCGGGATTTCGCCGAAGTGCTGCATGCGATGCAACTACAAATGGTCGGTATTAAACAACGGTTACAAGTCGCTGAATGGTAAGCCGCCATATCCTGATCTGGCACAAGCTTAGCGCGACAAAAATACTGGCACTGCCATAGCAGCAGGAGTAGATTAAACTCGATATCGTTTTTGGTGAGTTTTTATGACCGCATCCAAAGCAGCAACCGAAGCCCAGCCTGCCAGTACCACGAAAACCACTACCCTGAGCCTGAAGCGGGTAGGTATTGATACCTACCGCGAAAACGTGGCCTATTTACACCGCGACTGTGCCATTTACCGCGCCGAGGGTTTTCAGGCGCTGGCAAAAATTGAGGTGCAGGCGCGCGGTAAGCGAATTCTGGCCAGCTTAAATGTGGTAGACGATGCCAGCATTGTCGGCTGTCAGCAGCTCGGCCTGTCGGAAGAGGCCTTTGTTAACCTCGGTGCGCTGGATGGTGAAGCCGTTACGGTATCACCGGCCGAGCCGCCGCATTCTATCCCGGCGCTGCACCGTAAAATTGCCGGTGAACGGCTAAGCCGTGATGACTTTGCCAGCATAGTGCAGGATATTGCCGCCCACCGTTACTCGAAAATTGAACTTACGGCCTTTGTGGTGGCCTGTAATCAGGGCGAGTTAGACCGCGAAGAGGTATTCTTTTTAAGCGATGCCATGAGTAAAGTGGGGCGCCGGCTCGATTGGCAGGAACACCCGGTAGTCGATAAACACTGTATTGGCGGCATTCCGGGGAACCGTACCTCGATGCTGGTGGTGCCGATCGTGGCCGCGCATGGCATGCTATGCCCGAAAACCTCGTCGCGGGCTATTACGTCGCCGGCCGGTACCGCTGATACCATGGAGCTGTTGGCGCGGGTGGAGCTGCCGTTTGACCAGCTGACTGACATTGTACACCGGCATCGCGGCTGTTTAGCCTGGGGTGGCAGCAGTGATTTATCCCCGGCGGATGATGTGTTAATTTCGGTTGAACGGCCGTTGTCTATCGACTCGCCGGGGCAGATGGTGGCGTCGATTTTGTCGAAAAAAGTCGCTGCCGGCTCCAGCCATTTATTACTGGATATTCCGATTGGCCCTTCGGCTAAGGTGCGCAGCATGCCCGAGGCACAAAAGCTGCGCAAACTGTTTGAGTTTGTTGCCAAACGGATGGGGCTGGCGATCGAGGTGGTGATCACCGATGGCCGGCAGCCGATTGGCAATGGTATCGGCCCGGCGCTGGAAGCCCGCGACGTGATTAGGGTGCTTAAGAATCATCCGCTGGCGCCGAATGATTTACGGCAAAAGTCGCTGCGGTTAGCCGGCAGAATGCTGGAGTTTGACCCGGACGTGCGTGGCGGTGACGGCTTTGCTATCGCCCGCGATATTCTGGATTCCGGTCGGGCCTGGCAAAAAATGCAGGCCATTATGGCGGCGCAGGGTATGAAAGACTTTGACCCGGATAAGCCGCCGCTGTCGCCGTTAAGTTTTGATGTCGCCGCACCGCACAGCGGTACGGTAGTAGAAATAGATAATGTGCAGCTGGCCCGCATCGCCCGCTCGGCCGGTGCGCCACGTGCCAAAGGTTCAGGGGTCGATTTACTGGTAAAACTAGGTGATCAGGTGGAACAGGGACAAGCGCTATACCGGGTGTATGCGGCTTACCCCACCGAGTTAGCCTTTGCCCGTCAGGCTTGTCAGCGCAGCCTGGGTTACCGGATTGGCGCCCCTGAGTTGCTGCTGCCACTGCAGTTGGAGTATTAAAGTATGTCGGTATTTGTGTTATGCGCACCGGATGAGGTGCAGGCGGCGAACCGTTTAGCCGACGCAGCCGGTTTACCGTTAATCAGTTATCAGTTGCATCATTTTCCCGATGCCGAGTTAAAACTTACCCTGCCGTTTGCTGAAGCCGTACCCCGCGAGCTGGTGCTGTACCGTAGCCTGGATAAGCCTAACGATAAACTGGTGGAGCTGCTGCTGATCGCCCGCCATGCCCGGTTACAGGGGGTGCAGAAAATCTGGCTGGTGGCACCTTATCTGGCCTATATGCGGCAGGATATTGCGTTTAATCCGGGGGAAATTGTCAGCCAGAAAATTATCGGCCAGTTTTTAGCCGAGCTGTTTGATGGCGTTATTACTGTCGATCCGCATCTGCACCGCATCAGCGAATTAAGCGAAGCCATTCCACAAGGTGCGGCGATAGCACTCAGCGGTGCGCCGCGATTAGCCGAGCTGATTGCCAGCAAACATAGCCGGCCGCTGTTAATTGGCCCCGACGCCGAAGCCCTGCAATGGGTGGCGCTGGCGGCTGAACACATTCACTGTGATTATGCGGTCTGTAACAAGGTGCGGCATGGTGATAAGCAGGTTGATATTGCCTTACCCGATATCAGGGTGCAGGGTCGCAATGTGGTGCTAATGGACGATGTCGCCAGCTCCGGCCGTACCCTGGCGGGCGCCTGTAGCAAGTTATTAGCTGCTGGTGCTGCCTCAGTCGATGTGGCCGTTACCCATGCGCTCTTTGCCGGCGATGCGTTGGAGGTGATTAAAGCCGCCGGTGTTGGCGAAGTCTGGAGTACCGATTGT
Organism: Alishewanella sp. WH16-1; assembly: GCF_001441695.1. NCBI lineage: Bacteria > Pseudomonadati > Pseudomonadota > Gammaproteobacteria > Alteromonadales > Alteromonadaceae > Alishewanella > Alishewanella sp. WH16-1. The sequence continues at coordinate 7,718 of NZ_LCWL01000092.1, forward strand.
ATCGCCCATGCCAGCAATGCCATTAGTATGGCGCCGCTGCTGGCAGCAGAACTGAACAAGCTACTTACCCGCTAATCCGATATGGCTTAATGCCGGAACATAAATAATGAGTATATTGAGTTACTTCCAGCAACAACGTCTGACTTTACAAAGTGGCACTGCCTTGCCGGCGGCGCAGTCTTTACTGCAGTTAGCCGGGCAGGGTGAGCTTGAGGTGACGCTCAATCCCAAGCCTGATGCCGCTGCCCTGCTGGCAGCGATAGCGCAGGCTTATCAGGATGGCTATGAGCAGCAGGCCTCAACCGAGTTTGAACTACAAGGTATTGCTTTTGCCGGCAGTGGCGATCCTTTGTTGGCCCTAGAGCTGCTATCACAAGTATTACCGGCTTTTAAAGCACAGCGCCATGGTGTGCCGGTTACGCTGGTGACCTATGGCCTGGTGCCGGCTGCAGAGGCAGAGCAGCTATGCCAGCAGTTAGTGGCGCTGGAGGTCGAGCGGCTGGAAATCTATTTACCGGCCGCCAATCCACCGGCCTATCAACAGGCAGTACAGCCACAGCAATACGGCTTTGTCGAAGTGTGTCAGTTTATCCATACTGCCGCCGAAGCGGGATTACAGGTAAGCTGCTTTGCCTATGCCCCGGTAAAACAGGCCAGTGAAATCCGCGCGCTGGCCAAAGAGCTTGGTGCCAGGGAGTTTGTGGTATTGCAGGCTGATAGCTAAAAAGATACTGCTTTTTGGCCAGGCGCTGAAACAGAAATGGGCTGGAGCCAGCATTATTGTTCATCATTTGCTTAAGTATCATTTTTTTAGATTGATTCAATCGTTTTTAATTATTTTGTCCTTTTTTTCACTTCAACTAGGCTTTACACACTGAGACCCAAGGCGGCGCTGGTATAGGCTGCCGGCTGGGTGTTGACCAGTTTTAATACTTATCAGGTGTTGAACTTGCGCCGGTTTTGGCGCTGTGTAATCCAGAGGTGACAAAAATGCAAAGTAAAAAAGGTCCTATTTTATCGGCTCTCACCCTCGCGGTAACCCTGGCAATGAGTTCAGGTGCTGTCATGGCGAAAGGCAATATGACTGACAACCAGTTCTGGTGGCCAGAGCAATTAAACTTAGCCCCACTGCGCCAACACAGTATTGAGAATAACCCTTACGGCCCCGGCTATAACTATGCCGAACAGTTTAAAACTCTCGATCTGGCAGCAGTTAAAGCAGATATTGAAACTCTGCTAAAAACTTCGCAGGATTGGTGGCCGGCAGATTGGGGACACTACGGTCCCTTTATGATCCGGATGGCGTGGCATAGCGCTGGCGTATACCGGATTTTCGACGGTCGTGGCGGTGCCAACGGTGGTCAGCAACGTTTCGAGCCGTTAAACAGCTGGCCGGATAACGCCAACCTCGACAAAGCCCGTCGCCTGCTGTGGCCAATTAAGCAAAAATACGGTAGCAAGATTTCTTGGGCTGACTTAATGGTGTTAACCGGTAACGTGGCGCTGGAATCTATGGGCTTTAAAACCTTTGGTTTTGCCGGTGGCCGTACCGACGATTGGGAAGCGGAAATTGTAAACTGGGGTTCAGAGAAAGAGTGGCTGGACAACAAACGCTATAACGAAAAAGGCGAATTAGCCAGACCGCTGGGTGCAACCCAGATGGGCTTAATTTATGTTAATCCGGAAGGTCCGAATGGCGTACCGGATCCGCTGGCGTCAGCGAAAGAAATTCGTGATACCTTTGGCCGGATGGCAATGACTGATGAAGAGACCGTGGCCCTGATTGCCGGCGGTCACACCTTTGGTAAGGCACACGGTGCGCATAAACCGCAGGATTGTACCGGCAAAGAGCCGGCCGCTGCCGGTCTGGAAGAACAAGGCATGGGCTGGACCAATAAGTGTGGCAAAGGCAATGCTGAAGATACCGTAACCAGCGGCTTAGAGGGCGCCTGGTCTGCTAACCCAACTGCCTGGACTACACAGTATCTGGATAACCTGTTTGCCTTTGACTGGGTACAAACCAAGAGTCCGGGTGGCCATATTCAGTGGATCCCGGCTAATGGTCAGGCTGCCAATCTGGTTCCGGATGCACATATTCCGGGCAAGCGCAGTGCCCCCATTATGTTTACTACTGACATTGCTCTGAAAGAAGATCCGATTTACCGCGAAATCTCGCTGCGCTTTAAAGAAGATCCTAAACAGTTCGAACTGGCCTTCGCTAAAGCCTGGTTTAAACTAACTCACCGCGATATGGGGCCGATCAGCCGTTATCTGGGGGCTGAAGTGCCAAAAGAAGCGCTGATTTGGCAAGATCCGATCCCCGCTGTTGATTACAAGCTGATCGAAAGCCGTGATATTAACGCCTTAAAAGGCAAGTTGCTGTCATCTGGTTTAACGGTGCAGCAACTGGTGAAAACCGCCTGGGCATCAGCTGCCAGCTTCCGTGGTACGGATATGCGCGGTGGTGCTAACGGTGCCCGTTTACGTTTAGAGCCGCAAAAAGACTGGGCAGCTAATGATCCGCAAGAGCTGGCACAAGTGTTAGCGGTGCTGGAAAAAGTGCAAACTGACTTTAACAAAACCTTACGCGGTGGCAAGAAGGTCTCCCTGGCTGACGTTATTGTGTTAGGTGGTGCCGCTGCGATTGAGAAAGCGGCGAAAGACGCCGGCTTCAACATTACCGTGCCTTTCACTCCGGGCCGTACCGATGCAACTCAGGCACAAACTGATGCTGAGTCTTTCGCCGTGCTGGAGCCAAAAGCAGATGGTTTCCGTAACTACTATAGCAGCGATGCCATGTATTCACCTGCCGAAGCGCTAGTTGATCGTGCCAATATGCTGACCCTGACAGTACCAGAAATGACCGTGCTGGTGGGTGGTTTACGGGTGCTGGATGTCAACAGTGGCGGTAGCAAGCACGGGGTGTTCACCGATAAGCCAGGCCAGCTGAGTAACGATTTCTTCGTTAACCTGCTGGATATGTCTACCCGCTGGGCGAAAGCTGAGCAGGAAGGCCTATACGACGGTTTTGACCGCAAGAGTGGCGAACGTAAGTACACGGCTACGCCGGTTGATCTGGTGTTCGGTTCACATGCTGAGCTGCGTGCCGTAGCCGAGGTGTATGCGGCGAACGATGGTAAAGAGAAGTTTGTCCGCGACTTCGTGGCCGCCTGGAACAAGGTGATGACCTTAGATCGCTTTGATCTGAAGAAGTAAACTTAAACTGATAACAGAGCCCCGCCAAGCGGGGCTTTTTTTTAAGACTAAATCTTTAATACAAAGGTATTGCGGCCGGCCTTCTTGGCGGCATATAAAGCTTCGTCGGCACGTTTTAACAGCTGCATTGGCGTTTCGCCTTTTTGTTTAACACAGCAACCCAGGCTGATGGTAACGTTGACGGTTTTTTCTGCACCGCTGCTGCCGCGGGCTTTTTTCCCGCTGCTGCTGTCTTTGGGTCGGTTATCGTTACGGATCACCAGCGGGTACTCGGCAACTGCCAGCCGTACTTCTTCCAGTTTTTCTTCCAGCAGCGCTTTTTTATTATGGCCAAATACCAGCGTAAATTCTTCACCGCCATAGCGGTAGGCCGTTAAGCCTTTGACCTTGCTAAGAATAGAGCCCAGTAACTTTAATACTTGATCGCCAACATCATGGCCGTAAGTGTCGTTAAATTTCTTAAAATGGTCGACATCCAGCATACAAATCGCGCTGTTTCGTCCCAGCCGGTTCAGGTGCGCCATCAGCGCGCGGCGCTGCGGCAATTGTGTCAGCTCATCGATATATGCCAGATGTAACATCTGGAAGGCTAAGGCCAAAAACACCGACAGGCAGGCCGCAACCAGCGTCCAGTTGGCGACAGCAGTACCGGGCGGAATAACCGTGCTAAGTAGCAGGGCCAGGAACAGACCAAACTCCCCCCAATTGGCCGCCTTCGGTGGTTTTAAGTTAATGGCAATAAGCCAGATCCCAGCCAGAATACTGAACCACCAGGCACTCAACCAATTAATCGGGCTTGCCGCCAACACGGGCTGAAATACTATGGCAGGTAGCTGCGCTGAGGCCAGCCAGGTTGCCAATGGCAGCTGCTGACTGAGTAACAGCAGTAATGGCGGGCTGATAAGAAGCAACAGCCCGTTGAGTTTAAAAGGTGAGGGTTTAGGTATTAACGCCAAAAGAAGTAACAGGCTGGCGCTAAGCAGCGGCAGGCTATTAGCAAACTCCGCTGCGGTTAAGTTGGTTGAGCTGGCAAGCCAGTAATGGGTCGCCAGGATACCAAGCCAGTAAAGCCACTCTGTTTGGCGTAATAACAGTGCCAGTAACAAGACACTGCTCAGCGCCAGATAACTGGTTTGCGGAAAGGGGAGTAACTGAAAGAGTGCCAGCTCCGGCGTCAGACCTTGGGCAACCAGTAACAACAGTACCGGCAATAAAATGATCAATGGCACTATGACCTCTTAGCTGTCGCAGGACAGTCTTTTTCTTTATCTGGATCAAAGAAAGGTGAAACATAATTTAGCCGTTATATCTTAACACTCTGGTTTATTAATAGAATTAAAAACCGTTTGTGGTTGACCATTACCCAAATGGGTATTGACGGCATTCACTGGACATTATATAACCACAACATAATTGTGGTTATGTGCCAATAATAAGAACGCTAGCAGGGAGCCGCATGAAACAGAATCTACCCGTAACCAACCGGGAGCAACCCGTACCCGCCGATGCCAATATCCTGTCGACTACCGATTTACAGGGTAAAATCAAATACGTAAATCCCGCTTTTGTTGAAATCAGCGGCTTTGAGCGCGCCGAGCTACTGGGGCAAAACCACCATATTGTGCGGCATCCATCAATGCCGCCGGAGGTGTTCCGGCAGTTCTGGCAGCGACTTAAAAGCGGTCAGCCCTGGATGGGCGTGGTGAAAAACCGCTGCAAAAATGGCGATCACTATTGGGTCGATGCCTATGTTACGCCGATAAGCCATGACGGCCAGATTACCGAGTATCAGTCGGTACGCCGTAAAGCCAAACCCGAGCAGGTGCTGCGTGCTGAGCAGGTGTATCAGGCGTTGAATAATGGGCGCAGTTTAAAACAATTAAAACCGGCGCTGTCATTAGGTACACAGTTACTGTTGTTGCTGGTGGTGCCGGTATTGGCCGCGATCTTGTTAGGTTTTTGGTATCCGGCTAGCTATGCACCGACCCTGTTTCCTCTGCTGGGCTTAGGCTTGTCGGCTCTGTTGTGCTGGCAATGGCTACAGCCTTTTAAACAATTATGCCAGCAAAGCCGTAACCTGACGGATGATGCTGTCGCACGTTATGTTTATACCGGTCGCAATGATGATATCGGCCAGTTGCAATTAGTGCTGCGCAGTCTGGAAGCCGAAACTGCCGGCGTAGTTGGGCGGGTCGCCGATTCGGCCAAGGCACTTGCAGCGGGTATTGGCCAGCTCACGCATTCCGTTAATGGCTCACGACAGGAAATTCAGGCCCAGTTTGCTGAAACCGAACAGGTGGCCAGTGCGATCCATCAGTTATCGGTAAGTGTGCAGGAGGTGGCTGGCAGTGCCCGCCACTCTTCTGATGCGGCAGATAATGCACTGAGTCAGGCACAAAGCAGTAAAACCGTTACCACGCAAAGCCAGACTGCAGCGACCAATTTACAGCAGCAACTTAGCCAAAGCCAAAAACTGCTGCAGGCGGTAGAGCACAGTAGTCAGGATATTCATCAAATTCTGGAGCTGATTTGCAGTATTGCCGAGCAGACCAATCTGCTGGCGCTGAATGCGGCTATTGAAGCCGCCCGTGCCGGTGATGCCGGTCGCGGTTTTGCCGTAGTAGCCGACGAAGTCCGGCAATTAGCCAGCCGCACGCAAAGTGCCACTACCGATATTCAGCAAAAAATTGCCCGTTTGCAGCAAAGTACCGGCGATGCGGTGGCCGCGCTGGCGCAAAGTCAGCAAGGGGCGTTGCGCTGTGCTGAACTCAGTGCCAGTACTGCGCAGCAACTGGAGCACATTCTGGCGGCAATCCACAGCATTACAGCACAAAACCAGCAGATCGCTGCGGCGGTAGAGCAGCAAAGTTATGTCGCCGAGATGATTAATCAAAATATTACCAGCATCCGCGATCTGGCGAGCCGTAGCCTGAGCAATGCTGAGCATACGGCGTCAGCCAGTGATGAGATGCATGGTGTGACTCAGGGCTTTGATGCCTTAACCCGGCAATTTTGGGCCAAACAGCGCAGCCAGGCATAAGGAGACGTCATGCTGGTATCCGGGCAACAACAGCTACAGCAGTTACTGAATTTGTTCTCTGAAAATGTGCCGGGGTTCTTTTTTCAGCTCTACCGTAAACCCGAGGGCAGTTTTCAGCTGCAACTGGTATCGGAAAGTGCCGGTAAAGCGCTGGGTATCGCCTTACCACAGCTCGGGCAAGATAGTGCAGCTGCGCTGGCCCGGGTGCACCCGGACGATGTTGATGATCTGCGCGAGACTATTCAGCACTCGGCACAGTACCTTAGCCCCTGGAGTTTACAGTTCCGCTATCAGCACCCGGCAGGTGACTATCGTTGGTTTGAAGGCAATGCTACGCCACGGCGCGATGCCGAGGGCGGGATCCTCTGGCATGGCTATATCAACGATATCAGCAGTATCCGCCAGAATGAGCTGGCACTGGCTGAATACGCCAGCCAGCACCGCGAAATTGTCGATAACATTATCGATGCCATCATTACCATTAATGCAGCCGGGCTAATTGAAACCTTTAATAATGCAGCGGTACGGATTTTTGGCTATCAGCCACAGGAGGTGATTGGCAAAAATGTCTCCATGCTGATGCCAGAGCCTTATCGTAGCGCTCATGACCATTATATCGATGCTTATCAACGCACCGGCGAGGCGAAGATTATTGGCCAAAGTCGCGAGACGAAAGGGCAGCGTAAAGATGGGCGCTTGTTCAATATGGAGCTGAGGATCAGCCGCATTCAGCGGGTTGATAGCTATAAATTTATTGGCATGGTACGCGATCTGTCAGAGCGTAAACGGGCTGAAGTGCTGATCGAGAAACTGGCGTTTTATGACCCTTTAACCCAGCTGCCGAACCGCCGCCTGTTAAAACAACGTTTGGCGGAAACCCTAAAACAACGCCAGCCGGGCCAGGAGCTGGGGGCCTTGTTATATATTGATTTGGATAACTTTAAACATCTGAACGATTCGCTGGGGCATGGCACCGGTGATCAGTTGTTACGCCAGGTCGCCAGCCGTCTACAGCAGAGCGTACGGCAGCATGATCTGGTGGCGCGTTTAGGCGGCGATGAGTTTATTATTCTGCTACACAATCTCTCGCCGGTGCAGCAGGTCGCGTTACAGCAGGCCGAGTTGGTTGCCGAGAAAGTGCGCACGGCGCTGAATACCCCTTTTAAGTTGGAGCAGCTCAGTTATGTCAGTAGCCCCAGTATCGGCATTACGTTGTTTTCAGATGATAACAACTCGATAGACGAATTATTGCAGCAGGCTGATTTAGCGATGTATCAGGCGAAAGCTGCTGGCAAAAATATGATTAAGTTCTTTGATGTGGCGATGCAGGTCAAAGCCTCTGAGCGCACCCGGCTGGAAAGCGAGCTGCGCGAAGCGATCAAACGGCAACAATTACAGTTGTACTTTCAGGGGTTGCATGATGGTCAGGGTAAATTATTAGGGGCCGAGGTACTGCTACGCTGGTTTCATCCGGAATTAGGTACGGTCAGCCCAGCGGTATTTATTCCCATCGCCGAAGAGAGCGGTCTGATCTTTGAAATTGGTAGCTGGGTGATCGAACAAGCATGCCGGCAGCTGGCGATCTGGACTGAAAACAACCAGGCCTTGCAGCTTAAATTATCGGTTAATATCAGTGCGCGGCAATTTCACCAGGAAAACTTTTTACCGCAGGTGATTCAGACATTAGAGCGCTACGGTGTGGCCCGCAACCGGCTGCAGTTTGAGCTAACCGAAAGCATCCTGGTATCAAGGGTGGATGAAGTGGTAGCGAAGATGAATCTGCTGAAAAACTATGGTATTGGCTTCGCGCTGGATGACTTTGGTACCGGCTATTCGTCGCTAAGTTATTTAAAGCGGTTACCCTTGGAGCAGCTGAAAATCGACCGCAGCTTTGTCGATGATATTTTAAATGACCCGAACGATGCCGCCATTGCCAGTACCGTGATAGCGTTATCCGAGGCTCTGGGGCTGGGCGTTATTGCTGAGGGCGTAGAAACCGCCGCGCAGCGTGATGCGTTAGCCGCACTGGGCTGTTATCATTATCAGGGTTTCTATTTTAGCCGGCCGTTGCCGGGTGGGGATTTTGTTGCATTACACAGGCGCAGCGTTACGCATTAGCCCCAGGCAGTTTAATTACTGGCAGATCTTATTGTTATTATTGGGTTTAAATTTGCTGACCAGCTGCGCCATGGTGTCAGTATCGAATGTTGATAGCCGCGATTATGTAAAGCAGCGCCGTGGTGATGTCCTAACCACCGGTGAGCTGAGCTTATATACCGGTACTGTGCTACAGATTCTTGGTCAGGACGAGAGCAGTTGCCGGCGTCAGGCGGCGCAATGTGCGGAAATGTTAACCACGGCAATGGGGCTGACCAGCGAGCAGCGGCTGTCGACCATGGCGGAGCTGTGGCTATATCAGGCGCTCTGGTATGCAAAACCCCGGCACAAAGACTTACTGGCGGAAATCGATGCCTATCTGATGAGTGCCCGCTACGCCTATGCCTATTTGTTTTACTCTGGTGTCGCGCCATACAACCGGCTGTTTACTGATCGCCAGACCCAGGTGCGGGATTACTACAATTTTGCGGTACAACAAGCGGCGACGTTGTTGTTCGCGCAGTCACAGCGCCGCTGGTTACAGGATCCGGACGTGCGTTTGCAAACCCAGAATTGGCAGGTACGCAGTTTATTGCAGCATCAACGGTTTCGACAACAAGCGCTGCCAGAGCAATTGCTGGCCGCCAGTAGCCTGTCATTTAAGGGCCTGCGCAATCAATACCGTCGTGATGGCTTAGGCGCTGAACTGGTTGCGGTGGGGCAGGATGCCAGTGTTGCCCGCAATGAACGCGGCTTTAGCGAATTGCCGGTACCGGTAGTGACGGCACTGCTAAGTTTCGATGGAACAACTCTTGATGAGGTATTGGCCAGTGATCAGGCCACACTACATTTAGTCGACCCATTACAACAGCGTGAGGTGCGGATTGCCGGTAATCCGATCCCGCTGGCTGCGAACTTTACTGCCGGTTACGGCTTGTGGCTGGCGCGCTCAGACTTTTCGCGGCAGGCCTTCTGGAATTTGATGGGCGCCAGCGATGCGCTGGCCGAGCCGCAGGTCTTTATGCTGCAGCCCTATGATCCAAATCGTAAAATTATCATTATGTTGCATGGCATTGCCAGTAGCCCGGAAGCCTGGGTGAATACGGCAAACGAGGTGTTAGGCGATGAAACCCTGCGGGAGCAATATCAGCTGTGGCAACTGTATTATCCAACGAACTTACCGCTGATTATTAATGTACAGAGCATCCGCCAGCGTATTCTCAGTACCTTACAGCATTTTGATCCGACAGGCAGTGCAGCGGCGTCGCGCGATATCGTGCTGATAGGCCATAGCATGGGTGGTTTATTAACGCGCTTTCTGGTATCCGATTCCGGCGATAGTCTGCTGCAAACGATTAGTGAGCAGCGCCGGCTGGATGCACAGCGACGGCAGCAGTTTTTCCAACGTTTTCGCGAGGATCTCACGTTAACGGCTTTACCGGGTGTCAGTCGGGCGGTGTTTATTGCCGCGCCGCATCGTGGTACTGCCGTTGCCGATTACCGGTTGGCGCGCTGGCTGGCCGGCTTAATCACCTTGCCGGTTACGGTGCTGGAACGTTTGGCGCAGGTCACCGAGTTACTGATCGATCCTGACACTTCGGACAATAGCCGGCCGGTGCGCTTTACCAGTATTGAAAACCTCAGCGATCAGGATCCCTTTATTAAGGCGACTGCCGGTTTGCCGATTAACCCGGCAGTGCGATACCACTCTATTATCGGGGTCGAGCAACCGGCGTTACCGGTTGAGCAGCAATCTGACGGTGTTGTACCTTATTTAAGTGCGTCGCTAGCCGGTGCCCAGTCGGAGATGGTGATTCGCTCTGGTCATAGTGTACAGGAAACGTCCTCCGCCATTTTGGAGTTGCGGCGTATCCTGCACCAGCATTTGGCAGAGCTGCCCGACTAACCGCAGGCAGCGCTGCGCTCCATCTTACTGGCAGCTGCCACAGCAGCTTTGATCGCCGTGGCCTGGCCGTTTGGGTTCGACAAACAAAATTTCATTTTCCAGCAAAATATGCTGCATTAAATCTTCTTTCAGTTCGCGCAGCCCCAGATACAGTGCGGTCCAGGTATTACAGGCGCCGGGTGGTAACTGCTGTTCAAAGCTCAATTTATCCAGCTTCTCCAGCGCTTCGCCATGCTCCTGATGCTCTTCCAGCATCACGCTGATTGGGCCGAACGGATAGACGCCGCGCACCAGCATTGGGAACAGGATCTGCTCCTCTTTTAGCATATGGCTTTCCAGCTCTTGCTGCATATCAGCCAGATGATTGGCCAGACCATGCGGGCAATGTGGGCTGTCACTGTGCACGGTTTCAACCCGTCGCGCCAGGCGGATCAACTCTGGCAGTTGTTCACGGTGGCGTTGATGAAAACGGGTCAGTACATATTCGGCCAGTTTTGGCGTAGGCTCACTATGCCAGTCAACAGCGGCCTGTGGCTGGCGTTGTAGTTTTTCCAGTGCCGCCAACACCTGTTGTTGATTTAAACCGCGCTTGGCGATGGCCTCACCGAGGCTTTGCTGACCACCGCAGCAAAAATCCAGCTTAAATTGGTGGAAGACGGCCGTCGCACCGGCGATACGGGTGGCCAGTTGGCCTAAAGGTTGTTCCAGTAACATAGCGTACTCCTGTCTAATCAAAGGTTTGCCTGTAGCAGGCGGTTATCCTTGTAGAGCAAGCGGGATGCCAGAACTACCACCTTTGATTTATATAAGTTTTTTGCGGCGAATGGTAAATTGAACCCTAATTGATTCGGGTGAGTTTCACCATAAGGGTAAAAACAACCATGTTGGATGCGGTCTTATTTGCCGACTTAGTGACAGAGCTGCCAGCAGCTGTGCGTTTACAGCGGCTGGTCAACACCTTGCGCAATCATTTTGCCTGTGGTGCTGTTGCGTTATTGCAGCTGCAGCAAGCACAGTTAAAGCCGGTCGCGGTGCAGGGACTATTGCGTGAAACCTTGGGGCGGCGCTTTGTGGTGGCACAACATCCGCGGCTGGCGGCTATTTTAGCCAGCCGCCAGCCGGTGCGCTTTCCACCTGGCAGCGAGCTGCCTGATCCTTATGATGGATTATTGGCGGAAACCCCGGGTGAAGCGCTGCCGGTGCATGATTGTATGGGCGTATCGTTATACGTTGAAGGACGCTGCTGGGGCGCCTTAACGCTGGACGCCCTGTCGCCGGCCAGTTTTGATGCGCTGGCCATTTTACAGTTACAGCAACTCAGTTTGCTGGTAGAGGCCGCCATTCGCATTACCGAGTTGGAGCAGGCCAATCGTGCCTTACGTCAGGGCGAGCTACCGGCAGCAGGTACCAGTACTGCTGGCGCGCAACAGTATGAAATTATTGGCCAGAGTCCGGCACTGCAACGCATTTTGCAGGAGTTGGATGTGGTGGCCAGCTCAGAGTTACCGGTGTTGCTGCTTGGTGAAACCGGGGTTGGTAAAGAGCTGTTTGCCCGTCAGTTACACCGTCGCTCCGGGCGTGCGGACAAACCGATGATCTATGTGAACTGTGCCGCCCTGCCGGAAAGTCTGGCCGAAAGTGAATTATTCGGGCACAGCAAAGGTGCCTTTTCCGGCGCTTTGAGTGAGCGCGCTGGCCGTTTCGATGCCGCCGATGGCGGCACCTTATTTCTGGATGAAGTGGGCGAATTGCCGTTATCAGTGCAGGCGAAATTACTGCGCGTGCTGCAAAACGGCGAAATTCAACGCCTGGGCTCGGATAAGCTACAGCGGGTTAATGTGCGGCTGGTGGCAGCGACCAATCGTGATTTGCAGCAACAGGTCAAGCAGGGCGAATTTCGCGCTGATCTCTATCACCGCTTATCGGTGTATCCGATCCCCATTCCGCCGCTTCGTGAACGCAGCGAAGATTTGCCGTTACTGGCCGGGCATTTTTTAGAGCAAAACCGCAGCCGGCTGGGTTTACGCAGTTTGCGCCTGGCGCCGGCCGCTGAGCTGGCGCTGCTGGGTTATAACTGGCCCGGCAATATCCGCGAGCTGGAGCATGTGATCAGCCGGGCGGCAATTAAGGCACTCAGCCAGGGCGCACAGCGCAGTGATATCGTGATCCTGCAGCCAGAGTTACTGGACTTGCCGCAAACGCTAAGGGCGCCGTTGTCGCCGGCACCGACAATCTTGCCGGCTCAGGGATTGAAAGAGGCAGTAAATCAGTTACAGCAGCAATTGATTCTGCAGGCTCTGCAGCAACATCAACAATGTTGGTCGAAGGCAGCGCGGGCACTGCAATTGGATGCCAGTAATTTGCATAAACTGGCGCAACGGTTGGGATTAAAATAACCATGCTAAAAACTACTGGCTACCGGTTATTAGCCCTGTGCAGTTTGGCTTTGGGCCTCGTGGGTATTCCGTTACCGGGTTTGCCCACGGTGCCTTTTGTGTTGTTGTCAGCCTGGGCTGCCGGTAAGGGCTGGCCGCAGTTTGAAGAGTGGTTGCTGGCGCATCATCAGTTTGGCCCGTCGATCCGGCAATGGCGGCAGCAGGGCGCCGTGTCGCGGCGAGCGAAATGGCTGGCGTCTGGCATGATGCTGGCCAGTATGCTGCTACTGTGGTTGTCGACAGTACCTATGGTAATAAAAATCATCATAACCGGTTGCCTGTTGCTGGTAGCCGTTTGGCTATGGCGGCGGCCACAGCCACAGGAGACAGCAGATGACTGAGATACTCAACCCGCAGCAGGCACTGAGGTACAGCCGGCAGTTAATGCTGCCAGCGCTGGACTTTCGTGGTCAGGAAGCGTTATTAGCCAGCAAAGTACTATTGGTTGGCATGGGGGGGCTGGGTTGCGCGGCGGCGCCTTACCTGGTGGCCAGTGGCGTTGGCGAGCTTACCCTGGTGGATGACGATAACATTGATCGCAGTAATCTGCAGCGGCAAATACTGTATCGCGAGCAGGATATTGGCCAGCCAAAAGTCAGTACTGCCATGCAGCAGCTGCAACAATTAAACAGTGACATTAAGCTGACCGCTTTGGCGCAGCGGCTGGATGAAACCGCACTACGACAACTGATTCCCGACTATAGCCTGGTGCTGGACTGTACTGATAACCTTAGCACCCGCAACGCCATCAATGCCGCCTGTGTTCACGCCGGTGTGCCGCTGGTTTCAGCCGCAGCTATCCGCTTTGAAGGTCAGCTCTTGAGTTTACGGCATCAGCCTGGCGATCCATGTTATCAGTGTTTAAGCCGCTTTTTTGGTGAACAGCAACTTAGTTGTATGGAGGCCGGGATCCTGTCGCCGGTAGTCGGTGTGTTGGGAGTAATGCAGGCCCTGGCGGCGGTAAAGATTCTGGCTGCGGTTGGTGAACCCGAGTATCACCAGTTAAAGTTGTTTGATGCCTTAAGCGGTCAGTGGCAGCAGTTTCAGTTAACCGTGGATCCTGATTGTCCGGTATGCCGGCGGCGTTAATGCCTGATCCCTTGCTGTTTTGTCAGTTGCGGCAGCACGTCGCTATGCACTTTTTGCAGCAACTGGTAAGCATCGCCCAGATCACAGTTTTCATGATCGCGCTTTTTATAACCTAAAGCCGTAAGCTCCAGGTGCCAGGTCGGCACCACGTCGACCGTGGCCAGGGTTTGTTTCACACAGTTTAGCGGGCAGCCATCGACTGCCAGAATCGGCCGGCCAGATTGCGCGACCTTAACCAGTTGTTTAACCTTGCCACCTACGCCGGCAATACAGGACATCTCCGCCAGGCCTTCCCGATCCATCACCACGGCTAGATCGTTCGCCAGTTGCGCCACATTGGAGCAACCAGAACAGGCATAAACCAGCGGCTTTGTTTCGTAACTATGACTCATAATGTGGCTTCCTAAAACTTGCGATAGCTGAAGTTTAGAAGTCCACTGCGTCGGCAGCTTGATATAAATCAAAGCGGCACCAGCTTTACCCCTTCATGGGTAAGGCCGGCTAGCCCGGCCGGCCATCTGCTCTGGGCGTGGTTAATACCGGTAAGTACACCAGCACATAACAGGCATAGGCCAACACCCAGCAAGCAATCCCCAGCCAGAGCAGACTAAACGTATGCGCTGGCAGTAACCAAATCAGTAAGGTACGGCTGATACCGGCCAGCGCCACCAGCAGAAAAGCCCAAGCCATAATCTGCTTTGGTTGTAACAGCCGGCCGCTGTGGCCAAGCGAGACCCTGGCCATCATCGACAGAATCATTGATCCCATGGCGCCAGCCGTTAACGCATGCAGTGCGATACTCTGGCTGATGGCAAAGCCGGCATAACGTAACGCAAATAACGCCAGGCCCAGCGGGATAAACCAATAAGCCAGATGTAACGACCACAGCAGTGATACTCTGAAGGTCAGCCAGATTTTCCAGCGCGCGCAGCGGATAGCGGTCAGCAGCGCACTCAGGGCAAAGAGGGCGCTTAACAGGCTAGCGGGTAACAGCGGCGCCAGACTGAAAAAATGCAAGACAAAGATCAGCCAAAGGCTGCCCAAAGCAGCGCGGTCAAGCCAGAGCAGCGCCTCCACTTTTGGGGTTTTGGTGCCATTAGCGGTAAACATCGGGATCACCCGGCCACCGACAATCGCCATTAGCAGGGTGATCAGCCAGATGGCATTTAAGCTGCCCAGTTGTTGTAAGTCATACCGACCAAGGTAAAGCCCAAGATACATGATCAGGTTGCAGGCAGTGAGTAGCAACAAGACCGGGACAAAAAACAAATTCCGATACTGTTTTACTGCTAGTAAAGGCTTGGCCAGTAGCCAGGCCGCCAATGGCAGAAAACTGAGATCCACCGCCGCCACCAGCCACAGTGGCAAACTCTGGCCAAACAGCAGCAACAGCCGGCCGCTGAGCCAGAGCAAGGTTAGCAACAACAAGCTTTTGCCGTGGGGCGCGCGCATTGACGTCCAGTTTTGTACTGCAGTCAGTAAAAAACCAATGACAATGGCGCAGGCAAAACCAAACAGCATCTCGTGGCTATGCCAGAATAATACCTGGCCCACCGGCTGAATTTTTAACTGACCAGCCAGAATTAAACCCCACAGTAGCATGGCGATGGCGCTAAAAGCTGCACCAAATAAGAACATTGGCCGAAAGGCCTGGCGTAGCAGCGGCAGCATTTTTTGCTCCGTTGCCAGATCGGTTATCTGCATCATTCGTCTTCATCCAATAAAAAATTATTACTGCGGGCGTCAGTCAGGCGCTGCTGATATTGCGCCGCCTGATTGGCAAAAAACATCGTGATCATGCACAGTGCCAACACCCAATACAGAATCATAAAGCAGCCGGTCACGATGCCCAGTGCATCTTGTGCCAGACCAAATAACACCGGCAGAGTGCAGCCGCCGAGGCCACCGATAGCGGCAACAAAGCCACCAACAGCGCCCATATGTTGCGGATAGTAGTCATGAATCACTTTATAGACACTGGCGCGGCCAAAGCCCTGTGCCACACCGATAATAAAAATCAGCAGGGTAAACCACCAGACGTTGACGGCAATTTCCAGCGTCACGTCTTTTTCCAGGCCATGAATCACCAGCGTGGTGGGTGGATAACTGAGGAAAAACAGACAGACCAGGCAAACCCAAAATACGCTCCAGTTAACGGCGCGGCCGCCATAACGATCGGCAAACCAGCCACCCAGGGCGCGGACCATACTAGAGGTGGCGACAAAAAACAGCGTAAAGGCCATCGCCTGTTGTGCGTTCATCTGATAGGCCTGCATATAGTATTGCGGCAGCCACAGCAGTAAGGCAAGAAAGCCACCGAACACAAAGTAATAATACAGCGAGAAGCGCCAGACCCTGGCATCGCGTAACAATTGCCCCAGCGTCAGCTGTGGGGCGTGCGGGCCGGCAGAGGTTGGGGCAGCTGGCGAGAGCAACCAGAACAGCACCAGCATCAATGCCAGCCCTAAGGCATACACTGGCCCTACCCACTGCCAGCCCCAGAAGTTGACAATAACCGGTACCAGCACAAAGGTAATGGCAACACCGGCATTACCGACACCAAATAAGCCCATCGCTAAACCCTGCTGGCGAGAAGCAAACCAATCGGTGACATAGCGAATACCGAAAGTAAAAGAGACGCCACTCAAACCGAACCAAAGACCGAGCAACAAATAGCCCGTGTAGCTTTCAACCCAGGGTAATATGGTTAATGCTGGTATACAGCTAAGCATCAGTAGCAACCAGAGGTTACGCGCCGGATAGCGATCGGCCAGAATGCCAAGTGGAATGCGCAACAGTGCCCCGCTAAAAATAGGGGCTGCCAGCAGAATACCGTATTCAGTTGCCGATAAGGCTAATTGCTGTTGAATATCCAGCCCCATTACCGCATAAAGCGTCCAGACTGAAAAGCAGCCGGCAAAAGCCAGTGTGGCCAGCAGCAGTGCCCGGCCAGCTTGCGGGTGGGTTGCCTGCATCTAAGACTCCGAAAAACTAAGCAGCTTAAGCATAACGAAAATGCATGCAACCTGCTCAGCCAAAAAGCAGTACCCCCTAAGTTCTGTTGGTAGGTGCCGGTGCCGTGCCACTACCTCAAAGTAGGTAAGGGTTGTAGCGTTAAGGCGACTTGCAGGCTGAACCCTGGCTGCCCGAAGGAGGTAGTAAGCCAGCAACTGTGCGGTCTGCCGCCCGATTGCAGTTGTGCCAGATCAATTTTTTCCGGTTAAAAACCCCTAGACTTGTACTGGAATTAATTGATTGACTCTTTCTGGAGGTCTCTATGGCTGGCGCAGCGTCTGCGGCAGGGCAAGGCAGTAAACTCAATCTGCTGAATTTTGCGGAACAAAAAATAAAAATGTTACACCTGACCTGGTTTGCGTTTTTCCTTACCTTCGTTATCTGGTTTGCCCATGCGCCCTTGCTGGTGCATATCAAAGAGGCACTGGCATTAACCGATGCTCAGATCCGGGCGTTGCTGATTTTAAACGTGGCGCTGACCATCCCGGCGCGAATTGTGGTCGGGATCCTGGTGGATAAATATGGCCCGCGGATCATGTACTCAGTACTGCTGTTTATCTCAGCCTTGTTATGTATCGGTTTTGCCTTTGCCAATACTTATGATGCCTTAGCGCTGTTCCGGTTTTTGTTAGGCTTTGTTGGCGCGGGCTTTGTGGTTGGGATCCGGCTGGTCGGCGAATGGTTCCCGCATCATCAGGTGGGAACTGCCGAGGGGATCTATGGTGGTTGGGGTAATTTTGGCTCTGCTGCGGCAGCCATGACACTGCCTACTATTGCGCTGATGTTCGGTGGTGAGAATGGCTGGCGTTATGCTATCGCCTCAGTAGGTGTAGTAAGTGCCATCTACTCACTGATTTTCTATAAATTTGCCCGCAATACTCCCAAAGGCTCAACTTACTTTAAACCGAAAAAAACCGGCGCCATGGTGGTGACCAGCTGGGGCGCGTTGTGGACGTTGATCTTGATGAATATCCCGATGCACCTGGCGCTGGGGATGCTGGCCTGGCGTTTATCACCGGCTGGGGTGGAATTGTTTTCTGAAACCGCGATGTACGGCATCTGGATAGCGCTGCTGGTGCTGTTTATTGTACAAACCCAGCAAACCTGGAAAGTGAATGCTGAGCATTTACGCGAAGGGGTGCCAGAGCATGATAAATACAGCTTTAAGCAGGTAGGGATTTTAAATATTGCCTACTTTGCCACCTTTGGTTCAGAGCTGGCGGTAGTGTCGATGTTACCGTTGTATTTCCTGGAAACCTTTGAGGGCATGAGTGCGGTAAAAGCTGGTTTACTGGCATCGGCCTTTGCTTTTATGAATCTGATATCACGGCCCATGGGCGGTTGGTTCTCTGATAAGTTCGGCCGGCGCAAGAGTATGGTAATTCTGATTGGTGGCTTAGCCGCCGGTTACTTCCTGATGGGCCTGATGGACAGCCACTGGTGGATTCCGCTGGCAGTATTAGCAGTAATGGCTTGTTCGTTCTTTGTGCAGGCCGGTGAAGGCGCAGTCTTTGCCATAGTGCCGCTGATTAAACGCAGTATGACCGGCCAGATCGCCGGTATGGCCGGTGCTTATGGTAATGTGGGTGCGGTGGTGTATCTGACAGTATTAAGCTATGTTGATTACAGTACCTTCTTTTATGTGATTGCGGCCTCGGCACTGGTGGGTTTAGTGGCGGTGATGTTCCTGGACGATCCGAAGGGGCATATTGTCGAGGTAGCAGAAGATGGTACAGTACATAAAATCAATGTCGGTTAATTAAGGTCGTACCCAGGTGGCAGAGTTAGCACTGCAACTTCAGTTTGGTGCCCTGACGGCGGCTGGCATTAAAGCCGCCAACGAAGATGCGGTGGCCTGCCAGGTACCTGATTCTGCCTATCTGCTGCAACACAAAGGTGCCTGTTTTGTGCTGGCGGATGGTGTTAGCACCGCCGAAGCCGGCGCTCAGGCCAGTAAACTGGCCACCGAACGATTTTGTCAGGAATATCCGCAAACCCCGGATAGCTGGTCGGTCGCCTACAGTGCCGGGCAATTACTGGCGACCATCAATAATCAGTTGTATCAGTTCAGCCATAAGTTTGCTCATGAACAAAAAGGCTATTTATGTACCTTTAGCGCGCTGGTACTGAAATCCCGTACCGCGCATTTTTTTCATATCGGTGATAGCCGCATTTATCTGTATCGTGACGGTGCGCTGCAACAATTAACCCAGGATCATATTACAGTGTTATCAGAGCAGCGGCAGTTCTTAGGCCGGGCGCTGGGGATGGACGCCAAGGTTGAAGCGCAGCAGGGCAGTTTAGCGCTGCAGGCCGGTGATCGCTTCTTACTGACCTCAGACGGCATTCATGATTTTATTGATGACCAGAGCTTAACATCGTTGCTGGCAAGCAACCCTGAGCCAGAGCCATGCAGCCAACAATTACTGCAGCAGGCGCTGGCCAATGGCAGTGATGATAATGTCAGTGCCATCGTGGTCGACGTTAGGCAGTTGCCGCAACAAAGTTTGGATGATCTCAGCTCAGAGCTGACCCGCTTACCCTTTCCGCCAGCACTTAGCCCCGGCATGAAGCTGGATGGTTATAAGGTGTTACGTGAGCTTTATGCCAGTAGCCGCAGCCATCTGTATCTGGTGGAAGATGAAGAGACTGCCGAACAGCTGGTACTGAAAAGTCCGTCGCAAAACTTTGCAGATGATGTGCTTTATATTGACCGTTTTATCCGTGAAGAATGGATTGGTTTGCGCATTCGCTCGCCGCGGGTGGTCAGAGTGATCCGCCAAAGCCGGCCACGAACGTTTTTATATTATCTGATGGAGCACTTGCAGGGGCAAAGTCTGGAAGACTGGTTTGCAGCACAGCCGCAGCCGCTAAAACCCTCAATGGCGATTAAGTTGGTGCGGCAAATTGCTGAGGGCTTGCTGGCATTTCACCGGATGGGCGCAATCCACCAGGATTTAAAACCTGGCAATATTATGCGGCTGGCCGATGGTAACTTAAAGTTGGTAGACTTTGGCTCGGTGTATGTTGCTGGCCTGGCCGAAATATACAGCCCGCTACACCATGAAGGTGCGCTGGGTACGGCGACTTATTCGGATCCGCATTATTTACTGGGACATAATTCCGGCGTGCAGGGCGATGTCTATGCACTGGCGACCATTGCTTATGAGTTGTTTAGCGGCGGGCAGCTGCCCTATGGGCCGGCAGTAGAAGAATGTCGGGTGGCAAGCGACTATGACCGGCTGCGTTATCGCAGCGCTAACCAGTTTAATCCGCTGATCCCAACCTGGTTCGACCGGGCGCTGCAAAAGGGCGTTAGTTTGGATCTGAGTTACCGTTATCAAACTATCGGTCAGTTACTGACCGATTTACAGCAACCGAATCCAGCGTTTTTGCATGAAGAAGTCAAACAGCAGAGTAAATCTAATCCGTTGTTGTTTTGGCAGTTATTATCCGGGTTTTGGTTTATCACCCTGTTGTTGGTGATTTGGTTGTTTCTGTTGCGGCGTTAGCTTGCTTTTTTCATGCCGCGGGGGTATAAATGCCTAAATTCTGAAAAGTCCGACGGCGTTTGCCGGCGGGCTTTTTTCTTTGCTGTATTTGGAGTGTTTTATGTCAGCAGTACCTATTATTGTATCCAGCCTGGATATGGATCGTATTGAAGCTTTGCTGGAAAAAATGCCACGGTTAACGCCAGAGCTGGAACGGCTGGAAGATGAGCTGGATCGTGCCACTGTGGTCGAGCCGGACGACTTGCCTGCCGACGTGGTTAGCATGAATTCAACGGTACGTTTTAAGTTTGCCGGTGATGACAAGGTGTTTGAGAAAACCCTGGTCTATCCACATGAACTGAAACATGATGATCAAATTTCGATCTTCGCTCCGGTTGGCAGTGCGTTGCTCGGTCTGGCTGTGGGTCAGTCGCTGGAATGGCCAATGCCTCATGGACAAAGCCGCACCGTAGAAATTCTGGAAGTATTATTCCAGCCAGAGCGCGCTGGCGAGCAACAACGTTAAGCGTAATGCCAACTGCTACTCTGCTCTGTGACTCCGCTACGCTTAACGTAGCGGAGTCGCGAGCTGAGACTGCTCTAAGCCAATAGCGCTTAGAACACGTAAATAAAGCCGATACCTACCTCAGCTTCAAAGTCACCACGGGCAATCGGGCTTTTGCGGACAGCACTGCTAAAATGTTCATACAGTGCTTCGCCGTAAATCTGCCAGTTATCGTTTACGTAGTGACGATAATTGTAATTGATACCGATAGAGCGATAACCGCCGCTCATATTAGTTGCCGCGAGGCCCGATGCTGCCGACTGCTCAGCGGTGATACCGAAATCTTTATTGGCATATTCACTGTCGTGAAATACCGCAACAATATTCACCTCAGAGCCCGAACCATCAAATTTCTCGCCAAAGCGACGACCCACACCAAATAAACCCAAATTGCCATCACCGCCGGTTACAAGCCGGCCAACCAGCCAATAGCGCCAATCCCGATCAAAGGCGCGACGGGTTTGCAGCACTAATTCAAAGCCCTCGTCACTTTCACCTAGCCCATCCAGGTAGCCTTTTTTAGAATCACTTTCCGCACGACCTTCATCAAAGCCAATCAGGGCTTCAAACAACCAGGTATCCGCACGCAACCCACGCCAGCCTATGGCCTCACCGACCCAAAAGAACACATCATTACCGCGCCGCCATTGCAGGCCCCCCGCCGGTTCAACCTCCAAACCAAATTCGTCCGAGCCTTCGTAGGCGGTTTCGTATTCAATACCCGCACCTAAGCCAAAACTCCAGCCATCTTTACCCCGACTAAAATCATCAATAGACGGCAGAGGCACCAAAGCGGTTTTTGTTTCTTGTGCGCCCGCTGCCGGCAACAGCAGGCAATGCATAACAAGGGCGGTACCTAACACGAGTAATTTCTTCATAACATACTTTCCTATGCCAACTTAGCAAAATGCCAACTTATCTATACGCTAGCGTTTACGGGTTTTGTTGCGTAACGATCACTGTTTGTCATGTTTTTAATGGCGCGCTCAGCTAGCTTAGAATTTTTGTCTAGACCGAAAGCGGATATTCTGGATTGGTCGGCTGTAATCTGTTTTTTCACCTATACCCGCTGTATCCATAAGTTGATGTAAGTTTTAACGTTGCGATGGCCGAACAATTCAAGCCAGACATAGCAGCTTCGTGGCAATGTTTCATTCAGGTGTCATACGATTGGCTTAGCGTGCATTTGCGGAGAAGATTAATGAAAGTAGTAAGAAGTAAAGAGTTTAAGGCTGATCGTGCTTGGGGGGCTGCTGATATTGCCAACTGCTAGCCTTTAGGCCGAAACGCCTGTATCACGGCTTCGTTACACTGCAGATAAGGGCCGTCCATCAGATCGATGCAGTAAGGCACCGCCGGGAACACCGCATCCAGACACTGGCGGATTGCCTTGGGTTTGCCCGGTAAGTTAATAATCAGGCAGCTGCCACGTAAGCCAGCGGTTTGCCGTGACAAAATAGCGGTTGGCACATACTTTAACGACTCCTGACGCATCAGCTCACCAAAGCCCGGCATCAACCTGTCACAGACGGCTTCAGTGGCTTCTGGCGTGACATCGCGTTTGGCCGGCCCGGTACCGCCGGTGGTGACAATCAAACAGCAACCTTGTTGCTCGGCCAGTTCAATCAAGGTTTGTTCAATCAGTGGCTGTTCATCCGGGATCAAACGGTATTCGGCATGCCAGTCGCTGCTTAGATACTCTGTTAAGGTATCGATAATTGCCTTGCCGGATAAATCCTCATATACCCCCGCACTGGCGCGGTCGCTTACTGTCACAATACCGATTTTTGCCTGTTGCTGCGTCATCTGTGCTCCGGATTAAAATTCAACATTCAACATTCAACATTCAACATTCAACACTCATCATTCAACGTCAGCCCGTCGCCATCCCTGCCAGCTTCAGCCAATAACCATTACTGTCGGTATCACTCAGTTGTTGTGGCGCGGCGCCATGCTGGTTCGCCTTAAATTTATGCAGCCAGGCAAAGGTGCCCTCGGGCTCGGGGCTTAACCGTACTACATCAACTAACCCCTGCATAGCCGGTAGCTGATTAATCAGGTTATACCGATAGCCTGACTGGGTTTGAATGCCGTTCAACACAAACACCTGAGCACCATCCTGGCTATGCACAGTGCGCCCCTGCGGATATTTAATACAACAGAGCTCGCACTGATCTTTAGCGCGATTCTCAGAACGGGCGGTAAAGCAGCGACCACTCCAGGCCAGAGGTAAATGGCCAAAGGCAAACACCTCGGTTTCAAAGCAATCGCGGATATCCTGAATCATAGTGTCGCCGATAACCTGTTGCAGCCAGTCGCCGGATAGTTCAACCGGCATCACCCAGCGCAGCAGTCCCATACCAATTAAGCGGCGCAGGCTATGCTGGTTATAGCAGTTAATGGCGGCACCGGCGACAAAGGGCAGGCCCTGTTCGTACAGCATAGCAATAGCGCCAACATCATTAGCTTCCAACATAAAGTCGCCATTGTCGACGTACTTGCGCAGCTCGCGCAGTTCAGACGGCGACTCCAACAGCGTCATGCCAGATAAACACACCTGTTTGCCGGCTTCGCGCAGCATATGCGCCAGCTTAAGGTAGTCTTCCAGTTTTAGCTCGCGTCTTTTGCTGCAAACGGTTTCGCCGAGATACACAATATCCACGGCCGAGTCGGCAGCCTGGCGGTAAAACTCCAGCATCTGTGCTTTGGGCCAGAAATACAGTACCGGGCCAAGTGAGAATTGCATAGGTTATTTCCATTTCCGATGATAGGCACCGAGGGTGGTTTGGTTGCCCTCGGCCAGATTATTCAGCACCTGCTGCCAGTGTTGTTGCACCAGAAAATGCGCTGGATCGTGCATTACCGCATCAATAGCCGCCCGCCAAACCTGAGTGATCTGGGTTACATAAGCCGGACTGCGTTGCCGGCCTTCAATTTTCAGTGAGCTAATGCCCTCGGCATAGAGCTGCGGCAGTAAATCCAGGGTGTTCAGGCTGGTTGGCTCTTCCAGCACATGGTAGGTATCGTCATCGACTTTGAAACGTCCTTTACAGAGGGTTGGGTAGCCGGCGGTTTCATCCACGGCGAAGCGGTCAATCAACACATCATTTAAGCGCGACTCCAGTACGCCGTCTTGCTCTTGCCAGCGAACAAAGGCCGCCGGTGAGCAGGCGCCGGCGGTATTCGGTGACTGCCCGGTTAAGTAAGAGCTCAGATAGCAACGCCCCTCAGCCATAATGCACAGGCTGCCAAAGGCAAAGACTTCCAAATCGATATCACAGCTGCGGGCCAGCGCGCGCACCTGTTGCATCGAAAGCACCCGTGGTAATACTACCCGGCGGATATTAAATTGCCGGTAAAACTCAATGGCGGCGACATTGGTGGCCGAAGCCTGCACCGACAGATGTAATTCAACCTGCGGGTAGCGTTCGGCGGCATAGGCCAGCACTGCCATATCGGCCAGAATCAGTACATCGGTGCCAGCCCGTACTGCACTGTCGACCGCCTGCTGCCAGCGCGACCAACCCGCGGGGTGAGCAAAGGTATTAATGGCCACATGCAATTTACGCCCCGCCTGATGCACATATCGGGCAACCTCAGTCAGTTGCGACTCAGTAAAGTTTAAGCCGGCAAAGTGCCGGGCATTGGTGTCATCTTTTAAGCCGACATAGATCGCATCGGCCCCCTGACTAATTGCTGCTTTGACTGCCGGCATACTGCCAGCCGGACAGAGTAACTCCATATCAGCCTCATTACTGTGACCTGCCTGCTGTACCCCGGAAAGGCTATAGGCAGCGCCGTAGAACTATGCTTTTATTATAGGGAATTTAGCTGGTTGGTGGCTTCTATATGTTTGATATTAAAAGGGTTAGTCATAAATTGGTAGCGCTGCTACCTACTTTGGCGCAGCGGGTGCAACAGCTGACGCCCAAGCGTGTGCAGCAGCAGGGCTTAACGCTGCTGCTAAATAAGTTTTTTCAGCCAGAGCTAACTGCCGGCAGTCTGGATTTTCTGGCACAGCGATACTTAGTGTTACAGGTAAGCGACTGGCAACTGAGCTTTGCCATAACGTTAAAAAACAACAAATTACAGGTTGAACTGGCATCTGTGCAGCAGGATCTGCTGATTAAAGCCAGCAGTCAGGATTTTCTGGAGCTGATCTGCGGCAAAGTCGATCCGGATACCTTATTTTTCCGGCGTCGCCTCAGTATGTTAGGGGATACCGAGCTGGGACTGTACTGCAAGAACCTGCTCGATACTATTGAGTTAAGCCGCTTGCCGCCGCCACTGCCGGCTTTACTGCTAAGCTGGCAAAGTCTGTTGGCAACGGCAGAGGTTGCGGCAGATCAAACTGCTACAGTGCCTGGCAGCTTATAATTGCCCTGAGTTTTCCGGAGACAGCAGATGCAGACACTTCAGTGGGACGCGGCGTTAATCGCCAAATACAATATTAACGGGCCGCGTTATACCTCTTATCCAACCGCGCTGGCGCTTAACACTGCCTTTCCACAGGCGGCATTGTTGCAGGCGCTGGCCAGCAGTGGCCGTGAGTTAAGCCTGTATCTGCATATCCCGTTCTGCCATAAGCTGTGTTACTACTGCGGCTGCAATAAAGTGATTACCCGTCATCAACATAAAGCCGATGCCTATCTCGATGCCCTGGCTGCAGAAATGGCACTCTATAGCCCGCATCTGCAGCAGAAAGTGATTAATCAGCTGCATCTGGGCGGTGGTACCCCAACCTTTTTAACCGAAGCGCAGCTCAGTCGCTTAATGGCTTTGTTGCGTCAGCACTTTACGATTTTGCCGGCTGCCGAAATCAGTATTGAAATTGACCCACGCAGTTGCAGCGACGACAAGCTGCGGCATTTAAAACAACTGGACTTTAACCGCGTTAGCTTTGGCGTGCAGGATCTGGACGAAAAAGTGCAGATTGCGATTAACCGGGTGCAGGACACTGAGCTGATCCGGCATCAGGTGGCATTATGTCGCGAGCTGGGGTTTAGTTCTGTCAATCTGGATCTGATCTATGGTTTACCCTATCAGCAACCGGCCAGCTTTGCCGAGACGGTCGCTGAAATTATCCGGCTTAATCCGGATCGTATTTCATTATTTAGCTATGCCCATCTGCCGGAACGTTTCGCCGCGCAGCGCAAAATTCCGGATAGCAGTTTGCCGGATGCGCCAGCCAAGCTGGCATTGATGCAACTGGCGATTACGCAACTGGTGGCAGCCGGTTATCAGTTTATCGGTATGGATCACTTCGCTAAGCCGGATGATGCGCTGGCCAAAGCCCAGCAAGCCGGCAAATTACAGCGTAACTTTCAGGGCTATACCACGGCAGGGCAGGATGCGTTGCTCGGTCTGGGCGTATCCAGTATCAGTCAGGTAAACGGGGTGCTGTGGCAAAATAGCAAAGACTTACCGGCCTATTATGCTGCGATAAACCAGCAGCAGCTGGCGGTGGAACGCGGCTTTGTGTTATCGGCAGACGATCGGCTACGCGCGGCGCTGATTAGCCAGTTAATCTGCCATTTTGAGCTGGATATAGCGGCCTTTAGCCAGCAGTGGCAGCTACAGAGCTTCTGGCAGTATTTTGACAGCGCGCTGAGTTTGCTTAAGCCCTTTATGGAAGATGGTCTGGTAGAGGTCTATGCCGAACGGATCCGGGTTACGGATGCCGGCCGGCTCTGGGTGCGCAGTATCTGTGCCTGTTTTGATGCTTACCTGCAACAGGGGCAGCAAAGGTACTCAAAAGTTGTGTAATACTTTATTACTACATTCTTGTTGCTAAGATAGTGTTTAATCAAGCATAATTCTTTCGCATTCAAAGCTTTCCCATTCCGGAAGCTTCGCCTGCAACATAATGCAGTCTGTGCCGGCATAAACTCTGTTTCGGGTATATACTTGTTATCAAGGATAGCTGCCTGGTGCAGCGCTATGGTCCGAAATGCTTCGTTGTATGATCCCGACAAGGATAGACACCCTTTTATGCTACTAAAGAACTTTAACGTCCTGGTACTCGATGACGTTATTCTGATGTGCGACTTTCTCTATGGCGTGGCCAATAAAGTACCGGGCTGCAAAGCGTTTAAAGCGCTGGATGCCAAAACCGCCAGCGAGATCCTTGAGCATGAAACCATCGATTTATTAATCACCGATATAGAGCTAAAAGGGCCGAGTGGGCTCGACTTGTTGTCTCGGGTCCGCTCCGGTGCTTTTACCGCCACGGCCCACGATATCCCGATTATTGTGTTCTCTGGCAATGCTTACCGGGAACTGATTCAGCAATGTATTCTATTTGACGTCAACGACTTTCTGGCAAAGCCGGTTTCGGCGGTGCAGCTAAGTAAAAAAATTCAGCATCATCTGCAGCATGAAAAGCTAATTCAGCCAGCGGCTCATTACGCCGACATGAAACAACGGCTGGAGGCGCCGAAAGCGACGGATGATGAAGAAGGCCAGCGTCGGTTTCGGGTAGCGATAGTGCGGGAGCTGGAGCAAAAGGCTGAGCAAGAAGAGCAAGAGCTGGATGAGCAGGGTAATAAAGTCGAAACACGCGATTTTCTGCACTGGCCAGAGGATGCGACCACTGGCTATTTTCAGCTGGATCGGCGTTTAAAGAACTTAGCCTATAACCTAAGCTGTTTTCATAATGTGTTTATCAATAACTGCAAAACGGTAGCCATTGAGGCTGAGCGTAAGCGTGCCTGTGCCGCCGCTGACTATTTAATTCATATCGCTAAAACCATGCAGCAACGCGAACAGCGCCCGGAGTTCTGGAGTATGTTGCAGCAGCGACTACAAAAGCTGCAGGCGTTGATGGCGGAGCTGGCCGAAGTGAATGTAAAGCATCACAAGCAGGTGCTGGCCTTACTAAAGAAGCTGGCCTATTGGTGGATGCAAACCTGTAACCGACCCTTGATTAATAAGACGGAGGCAGAAGATGAGTCAAGCCTGCACTGAGCTGGCTATTCTCGATCTTGCCATCCTGATCGAGATGTACGGTGACGATAGTCGGGAGACGTTAGAGAGAGCTCTAAGTGGTTTTGCGATAGCCGCAACATCCTATATTAACGCGATCAAACAAGCAGGGGCGGCGCGAGAACTGACAACTTTGGCCAGTGCTGCCCATAGTCTAAAAAGTATTGCCGCCCTTACCGGCGCCACTCAGCTGGCTTCACTTTGCTGGCAGCTGGAGCTGGCCGCCCGGAATGCTGACGAACACGCGCTGGCACCGTTGTTGGTCACTTTTTCAGACTGCTGGCAACAACTACAGCAACAGCTGCGGCAACAACTCAAGCAATTAAGGGCAGCTGATGTTTAACGTACTCTTTGTTGATGACGAGCCATTATTGCTGGAGGCCTATCGCCGGATGTTGCGCCAGAGTCCTTTTCAGTGTCATACCCTGACCGACAGTGCTCAGGTAATGGATTTTTTAGCGCAGCAGCCGGTAGACATCGTTGTTGCCGATCAATTGATGCCGACCCTGAGCGGAGGCGCGCTGTTACAGCAGTTGGTTAAAAAATATCCGGCGATTAAGCGGGTATTAATCAGTGGCAACCTTAACTTGGTAGAGCCGGCTGCCAGGGTGGCAGCCCACAGTTTGCTGGAAAAACCCTGTAGTAAAGCGGTATTACTCTCAACCTTAGAGGCGTTAATGGAGCCAGCATGAGAGGATTAATGCAAAATCGGTCTGCCCGCTTTTTTGGCCCCATGCTGGGTTATAGCTTATTTTATGCCAGTACCGCAGTATTATTATTCAGCGTGTTAACGGCTATTCTCGATCAGCTATTTCATGCTGATGCCGACAACTACACCGTGATTTTACCTTTTTCCTCATTGCTGCTGTTTTCCTGTTTGGTTTTATTGCTAGTGGCGGTAATTGCCAAAAAACGGCAATGGGTTGCAGTGTGCTGGCTACTGTTACTGAGTTGTCTGCTGAGTCAGAGCTTGATTGCTGAGCCGACACAGCAGCTGGAAACTCCGCCCTTGCAATACCTGGCCTGGGGCTTATTACTTCTGGGTTGGCTGGGCTGGCTGGGTAAAAAGCATCGCTGGAGTGCTTATCTGGTGCTGCTGTGTCATACGTTATTGCTGACCTTAGTCGTTGCCGTGATCTGGCAAGACACGGGTAACTTATTCGGTTATGCCTTTGGTGTTTCCCCCTCTGTTGCGATGAACTCGGCTACTTTATTACTATTTGCGGCTATTGCTGGCTTAAGTGCGCGCTTTAGTGGCCGCTTTCGCTGGCAGGAACAGCGTGGTAATCCGGGCAGTTGGTTGGCACTGCTATTAGCCAGTTTTGCGGTCTTACTCTGGTTGAACTTTATGCACCAGTTAGGGCAAGTAAAAAGAGAGGTGATTGATAACACCTTGTCCGCCTTTCAACAGCAACTAAATCAGGTTTTTAATGAGCAACAAGGCTTGATCTATCGCTTAGCCGATCGCCTGGCCAGTTCGGAAACCCCTTACAGTGCCAAACAACTTGAGTTGGAGCTGCGTAGTTATCTGCGAGATTTCGCCTATCTCGATTATCTGGCGATTATTAATGCGAACGACGAATTACAATTATCAATTAGCGACAGCGATGAAGATCGGCGCTGGTTTGATCAATACCTAAGTGTTGCTAAGCCAGTACCCGCAGCGTTTGCCAGCAAAAGCCGGCCAGAGGTTAGCTTTTATTACGATAGCCGGGTTGATCATACTTTTGTGCGGGCGCTGCTGCCACAGCCCAATGCCTCGGCGCTGCGTGAAGTAGTGGCCAGTCTGAATTTTCGTGAGGTGATGATCAAATTATTGCCGGTGATGGTAGCGCCGGGCTATGCGGTGCAAGTGGCGTATCAGGACCTGCCCGAGCCGTTAATCGACCAGCGTCAGCCAGAGCAGCAATATTTTTTACTTGGCGAGTATCCGGTAGTGTTATTCGGCGACTTAGCCTTGCGGTTGCAACTTTATCGCGATTTAGACAGTGAACTGGATTTTGTGCGGGAAGTCATGCTACTGGCCGGTTGGTTAGTGGTAGTGCTGGCTCTGCTGAGTCAACAGTATCAGCGCTTATTACAACGCCAGCAACGTCGCTTAATAACGTTAAACCATCGTACTCAGCAGAGCCTTGGCATCCAGCGCCGTTTGCAGTTACAGCATCAGCAGATTATGGATAACTCCGGCGATATTCTGTGTATGATCGATCAGCAGGGGCGCTTTCTTGAGCTCAGTCGTTCGATAGAGTACGTACTTGGTTATACGCCAGCAGAACTGACCGGCCGCGCCTTTATAGAGTTTGTGCATCCCGATGACCATGTGATTACCGAGCAGGAGGCTAACAATATTATTAATGGCCAGCATACCCAGTATTTCCGTAACCGTTATCTGCGTAAAGATGGCAGCATTGTCTATTTAATGTGGTCGGCGCGTTATGTGCCCAGTCTTGGCATCATGTATGCGATAGCTCGCGATATCACTGATCTTGTCAAAGCTGAGCTGCTACAACAGGCACAGCAGCAGGTACTACGGTTAATTTCTAATGAACAACCGCTGGCAGAGATTATCCAGCAGATTTGTTTATTGGCCGAGCGGCAAAATCCGGCATTTCGGGCCAGCTTTATGCTAAAAGTCGGTGACCATCTGGAGTTACTGGCTGCACCTTCATTCAGTGAGTCCTTCCGCCAGGCTTTTGCCAGGCTGCCGGTAGTCGATAACTTTGGATCCTGTAGTACCGCGGCTTTTCAAAAGAGTCTGGTGATTGTCGAAAATGTCGCTACTGATCCCAAGTGGCAAACGGTCGCAGCTGTGGCACTGGCGGAGCAAGTACAAGCCTGTTGGACACTGCCAATGGTCTCGCTACAGGATGAGGTGCTGGGCACCTTTGCCGTTTATTGTTCTGAAGCCAGGGCACCGTCTAGAGAGGAGTTAGATTTGATTCTTAGCTGCAGCCGCTTTGCAGCTATGGCGATTGAACGGGCGCAACAGAAACGCCAATTAACAGAGAGCGAGCAGCGTTTTCGTTCGTTATACCAATATAACCCTTATGCGGTGTATGTGTTGAGCGAGAGCGGTTATTTTAGTCAGGTTAATGCCGCCGGTTGCCGGTTATTTGAGAGGGCTGAGGCTGAGCTGAAGCAAATGCATTTTAGCCAGGTGATTTTACCGGAGCAGGTGCCGGAAGTTGCCGGCTATTTTGCGCAGGCATTGGCTGGTGAAGCAGTAAGCTTTGAGGCCAGTATTCTGAATCATAGTGGTCAGCAGCTGGAATTGCAGATTACTATCGTACCAACCCATATAGATGGCCGGATTGTCGGGGCAATTGGTATAGCCAAGGACGTAACGCAACGGCTGCAAACCGAAAAGCAATTACGGTTATATAAACGAGCGGTGGATGCCAGCTCCAGCGGCGTAGTAATTGCCGATATTACCTGGCCGGATATGCCTATCACCTATGTGAATGCAGCCTTTGAGCGCTTAACCGGCTATACCAGTGAAGAGGCAATCGGTCAAAATTGTCGTTTTTTACAGGGCTCAGAACGGGATAGTCTGGCCATTCAGCAAATTCGTAATGCGATATCAGGCCGGCAGGAATGCAGTGTAGTTCTAAAAAACTACCGTAAAGACGGCAGTATTTTCTGGAATAACCTGTTCCTGGCGCCAGTGCCGGATGAGCAAGGCGTTATTACCCACTATATTGGCATTCAAACCGATATTACCGCGCAAAAAAATTATGAGCAGGAACTTGCCTATAACGCCTCCTACGATTTACTGACTGGTCTGCCCAACCGCAGCCTGCTGAAAGAACGCCTGACGCAAAGTTGTAAAATCAGTGCCCGGCATCAGGAAAAGGTGGCAGTGCTGTTTATTGATTTAGATGGCTTTAAACTGATTAACGATAGTAAAGGCCACGCCGTAGGCGATGAGGTGTTACGGCAAATCAGTAGTCGAATCAAGGCGGAACTGCGCGCCGGTGATACCCTGGCGCGGTTAGGTGGCGATGAATTTGTATTAATGGTACCGGATCTGCAGGAGACTGCGGCCTTAAATGAATTGGCGCAGCACTTACTGACCGTTATTGCCCAGCCGATCCTCGTCGAGGATCAGGAGTTACAAATTACCGCCAGTATCGGTATCAGCCTGACCGATAATGCCTTTGATGAACCGATGCAGTTGGTACAACAGGCCGACCTGGCGATGTATCAGGCTAAATTACAAGGCCGCAATAACTATCAGTGGTATCAGGCGGAAATGGAAACCAGCTTGAATAAGCGCCTGAATTTACGCGCTATGTTGAAAAAGGCGGTCGCTAATCAGGAGTTTGTACTGTATTACCAGCCACAGGTTGAAGCAGGCAGCGGCCGCTTAATTGGTTTAGAAGCCCTGCTGCGCTGGCCACACCCAGAGCATGGCATGATAGGTCCGGATGAATTTATTCCGGTGGCCGAAGAAACCGGACTAATAGTGGAGATCGGGCAGTGGGTGATTGAGCAAGCGGCGGCCTTTAATGCGTCATTGCAACAACGTGGTATTGCGCATCTGGTGATGGCGGTGAATCTGTCGTCACTGCAATTCCAGCGCCCGGGCTTTGTCGAACAGTTACAGCAAACACTGCAACAGCAGCAGTTGGCGCCGCGCTGGTTTGAGCTGGAATTAACTGAGTCATTGTTACTGCAAAATATTGAGCAGGTGGTGACCAAGTTACAGCAACTGAAGAAATTGGCGGTAAGTATTGCCATTGATGACTTTGGTACCGGTTACTCCAGCCTCAGTTATCTAAAACGGCTACCGATTAATAAACTGAAGATTGACCGCAGCTTTATCCGCGAGTTAATTACTGATCAGCGCGATGCCGCCATCAGCCGCGCCATTATTGCGATGGCGCATCAGCTGGGCGTCAAGGTAGTAGCAGAAGGCGTTGAAACTGAAGCCCAGGCCAGCTTCCTGGCCAAAAGTTTATGCGACGAGTTACAGGGCTACTACTTTGCCCGGCCAATGCCGGGGCCACAGTTAGAGCAGTTTCTGAGCAGCTATGCCCCGGTGAGTCATAATACTGCTGCAACGCAACAAACCTTGTTGCTGGTTGATGATGAAGAAAATATTTTGCACTCGCTAAAACGGTTGCTGCGTAAAGAGCCGTATCAGGTACTCAGTTGCAGCAGTGCCGCAGAAGCCCTGGAATTGTTGGCACTACATCAGGTGCAGGTGATTATTTCCGACCAGCGGATGCCGGAGATGAATGGCACCGAGTTTTTAAGCCGGGTCAAAGAAATGTATCCGGATACCGTGCGGATCGTGCTGTCTGGTTATACTGATCTACGTTCGGTTACCGAAGCAATTAACCGCGGTGCTATCTATAAGTTTATGATCAAACCCTGGCAGGACGATGAGTTAAAAAGGGAGATTGCTGCGGCGTTCCGGCGCTATCACGAACAGCATCTGCAGAGTGCTGGCGAGTAACGGAGCAGGCAAGGTGGCAGATCAGGACATCAGGGTATTACAGCAGCAGCTGGCTGAGCTTACCGAGCAATTGGTACGCTCCGAAAAATTGGCCTCAATTGGCCAGCTGGCGGCAGGCGTCGCGCATGAAATTAATAATCCTATCGGCTATGTCGCGTCTAATCTGACAGTACTAAAAGACTATACCAATAGCCTGATGCTGTTGGTGCAGCGCTTAAGCGAGCAGCTACCGCCGGCGCAAAGTCAGTTGCTAAAAAGCCAGTTTGACTTTGATTATATCTGCGAGGATTTACCCAATTTATTACAGCAATCCGAGCAGGGCTTGCAACGGGTGATTGAAATTATCCGCGATTTAAAAGACTTTTCGCATATCGATCAGGCCGAGTTTGTCATGGCCGATTTGCACCAGGGGATCCTGAGCACTCTGAATATTGTTGCCAATGAAATTAAATATAAAGCTGAAGTGGTAAAGCAGTTTGCCGAATTGCCGCCGGTATTTTGTATCCCGTCGCAGCTGAATCAGGTATTGCTGAATTTACTGGTGAATGCAGCCCAGGCAATTGTCGAGCGTGGCATTATTACCATCAGTACCGGCTGCGACGCGCAGTGGGTGTGGTTTAGTGTTGCCGATACCGGGCCGGGCATAGCAGCAGAACAATTAGAGCAAATCTTTCAGCCTTTTTATACCACCAAGCCGAAAGGTCAGGGTACAGGCCTCGGCTTGGCGTTATCGCGCAGCATTGTGGAAAAACACAAAGGGTTAATAGAGGTACAGAGTACACCTGGCGTGGGCAGCTGTTTTACCGTCAAGATCCCGCGCAGCATCACGACTACATAGGTCAACTGATGCGCTACCACTTTAGTGGTAAATGCGTCGACTCTGAGCTAAGTTTATTTAGACTTTAATCGTTTAGGGAGGCTTCAGGGATGAATCTGGGTATACAAACGGAAACGCTATCCTGGTTAACGTTAGAGCCACAACAAAATACATCAGAGCTCTGGCCGGCCAGGGCCAGTTTAATCTTATTTAGCCCAGACCGTTTAGATCAGGCGCATCACTTTAATGAGCTACCCATTTCGATGCTGATTACTGAGCGCTTTCAGCAGTTTTTACAACAGCAGCTGGAGGTAGGAGAGAAGTTGCTGTTTAACCCGGATCAGGAAGAATGGTTAGTGATCACCTTGCGGCCACTGACTGACGCCAGAGAATTTGCCGAGCAGTTGCGCTGGCAGTTAGCTGATTCGGAATTGCTTTCTATTCAAAGCCGGGCATTGACGTGCAGCTTTGCGGTGAGTTTTTACGAGCAGCCGTCGCAGGTACAACTGGCCATGGAGGAGCTGCAGGCGTTATTGCTACAAGCAAAACTAATGGGGCCAGATTCACTACTCTGCAGCTTATGTCAACCTGGACGTCCGCAGCCAACACCTTAGTTAGTCAGATACCGCCTAGTAAAGCGCGACCAGCTCGCCGTTTTTATCAAAGGTCAGAAAGTCGGCAATCATGCCGCCCTGAATTTTTTGCATCATCATTTTCAGTGGTTGCACTGCTTCATCACTATTCGGTGGAAAACCACCACGGCCGCCTAAAGCTGAAACAAAAGCAATATCCCAATTAAGGCCGGTATGCCTGGACTCTTCCACAAGTTGCTGAAAGTTCGCTACATCTTGCGGCAGTTTATCAACACATAACACGGGTTCTAGTGCACCACCCTGGCCTTGTTCAAAATGCTGCTTTTGGTGTTCAGTATAACCATTAGGGAGTTCCGCTTTGGCAAACACAAACAACAAGCGCTGCGGTTCTGTTTGTGCCTGGGCGGCCTGGATTAGATCCTGATAACTTTCAATATTCATCGCAACAACCTGCAGTAAGCCGGAAAATTTAGTCTTATGCTAACAACAACGGAGCGTAACGGCTATCTGGCAAAGGTAAGTCTGAGTTACCTCTGAGGGGGTAGCCTATTTTGCGCTTAAGGCTTTAGGGTCAAATTCACCTATACTGCGTAGGTGTTTTTTACCAACGAGGCCACTATGCAGCAAGTTATCCGCGATTTATCTATCGGCCGTAAGTTAATGTTGTTACTCAGCTTACCCGTGCTGTTATTACTATGGCTGGCCAGTAGTCAACTAATGAACCGGTTGCAGGAGGTGCAGGTAGCACAGCAGGTAGGCTCAGCGATTGAGGTCAGTGTGGTGATGGGGGAGCTGATTGGCGCGCTGCAAGCTGAGCGTGGTGCCAGCGGTGTGGTGATTAACAGTCAGGGCCAGCGTTTTACTGAGCGGCTGCGTCAGTTACGCCAAAGCAGTGACCAGCAGCTGGCACGTTTTCAACAGTACCGCCAGCCGGAAGTATTGCAACTGCAACAACGTTTTACTGAGTTAAGTACGCTGCGGCAGCAAGTAGAAAGCTTTAGCATCAGTGCCAATCAATCGGCAGAGCGTTACACCAGTCTGATCCGGGCATTAATGGATTTTAACCAACAGTTGGAAGCCGGCCTGACCCATCTGGCGATGGCCAGACAATTAAATTTACTCAACCAGTTTATTGAAATGAAAGAGCGCGCCGGGCGTGAGCGGGCGATTCTGGGTTTGGCATTTAGTCGTGATAGCTTTACGCCTGAGTTACTAACCCGCTTTACCAATAACCTCGGCGCCTTTAATGCTTACGAAGAGAACTTCTTAAAGGCACTGGCACCAGCACAGCTGCAACGGGTGCAAGCCATACAGCAGGATCCGAGCTTTGCCGAAGTCAGCCGGTTACAGCAGTTGGCTTTTACCGTGCCGCTTGGCGAGGCATTGGGTGTTGATGATGGTGCCTGGTTTGATTTAGCCAGCCGCCGGATCAACCAGCTTACGACCTATGAGCGGGAACTCAGTGCTGAGATTGCGACACAGGCCGAAGTGCTGGCAGCTCAAGCCTGGCAGAGCCTGGTGATACTGGCAGGGTTGATTTTGCTGGCTTTGACGGCTGTCGTGATCCTGACGATATTGATTGCCCGGAATATCCGTCTGGCGGTGCAGGAAATTGAGCGGGTGATGACGGCACTGGCAAAACGCGATTTGACTCAACGCAGTCAATATCAGGGGCGGGATGAGCTGGGTCGCATTGCCCTGTATGCCAATAATATGGCCGATGAGCTGCAAGGCGTGATGCAGGAAATTGGTTCGGCCACGGCACAGGTTGCTACGGCAGCAGAGGAATCCTCGGCCGTGACACTGCAAACCAGTAAAGGCGTGCAGCAACAGCAGCAGGACACGGAACTGGTCGCCACCGCGATGCATGAAATGAGTGCTACGGTGCGTGATGTCGCCAGCAGCACTGCCGAAGCGGCGGCTCTGTCAGAGCAGGTACAGCAAAACGCAGGCACTGGCCAACAGAAACTACAACACACCATCGCTTTGATTGAACGTTTGGCACAGCAAGTCAGTGGTACGGCGCAAGTGATTGAGCAGGTGAAACAGGATAGTAATGCCATTACCTCAGTGCTGGATGTGATCCGCGGTATTGCCGAGCAAACCAACTTGCTCGCACTCAATGCAGCCATTGAGGCGGCTCGTGCTGGTGAGCAAGGCCGGGGTTTTGCGGTGGTCGCAGACGAGGTGCGTACTTTGGCGCAGCGTACTGCTAAATCAACCGGTGAAATACAGCGCATGATAGAGGGCTTACAACAAGGGTCAGTTAAGGCATCAGAAGCGATGCACTTAAGTTTGCAGCAGGCCGAAGAGGGCACCAGTAATGTTAATGAGACCGGCCGCATCCTGCGTGACGTGCTGGAGGGGATAAGCGGTATTAATGATAAAAATATCCAGATCGCCTCTGCCGCCGAAGAACAAACTACGGTAGCCGATGAGATTAACCAGAAAATACTCAGTATCAGCGATGTGGCGGTACAAACCAGCGCCGGTGCCGAACAAACTGCGGTGACCAGCCGCGAACTGGCAAGATTAGCGGAGCAGTTGGAATCCTTAATTGGCCGCTTTAAGTTAGCATAATGCCAAAGGGCTCCGCCTGTTGTGTTGGTCGGGGGCCGGCTTCTTCTGATGTCAGAGGTTTGGGCGTCAGTGCCAAATAAGCTAAGACTTATAAAATCTTATTGCGCACCAGATTGCGGTGCACACTCTGACACAGCTTGCCAAAACGGCGCAGTTCATCAAACTTGGGAATGCGGCCTTGCTTTAGTGCGCTTTCCCAAAAACATAGCTCAGAATCGACCATTTCCAGCATTTTTTTCGGACAACCCTGACAGTCACTGTTGGTGATACCGCAGACATAGGTGGCGGGTTCGTATAGGGGGAGGCTTTGCTTCACCTCGCTGATCAGTAGCTGCATCGCAGTAGCCAGATCGGGTTTAGCACTCATGGGGTGTTCCTCTGAGACGACGGCTGAGCAGAGTTTACCGCCTGCAGTAGCACAGTGCTATGCCTCTGCCGGGGTACTCCACTTAGCCCCGGCCAAAAGCCCGCTCAGATTGTCTGGAGTTGCCGCAGCTGATGTTGAAACAGCGCGGCAATCACATCTGACTGTGTCACTAATCCCAGCAAGGTGCCATCAGCTGCGATAATGGGAATATGGTGTAAGCCTTTATCGGATAACAAGGGCACCAGCGTAACAAGGTGCTCATCCGGTCCTACGGTAACTAATTGTGTACTCATGCGATCGGCAACGGTCAGCTTTTGCTGCTGTTTATAATGGCGCTGTAGCAACAGCGCATTCACTTGCTTTAGCAGCGCGGCATAGCTGGGCACTTGCAGCTGTTTTAGAATATCTACAGTAGCGATAATGCCGATTAAGCGCTGATCTGCATCGACGACTGGCAGGCTACCGATCTTATGTTTGCGCAGCAACTGCCAGGCCATAAAGAGCGGTGTGTCGGCCCGCACAGTAATCAAGTCTTGCGACATAATATCGCGACAGCGGATGTCGCCACTAAAGCGTTGATACGCATTTAGCTGAGCACGCTGATACAGCCGCTCCAGATCTTGTTCGCTGATATCAACTACCGTATCAAAGCTATTCAGTGCCATCACTAAATCTTCGGCTTGTAGGCCAAGGCGTTTTAGTGGTGAGGGATCCTGATGTAAATGGACCGGGTCAAATTGTTGTGGTGGTGGTTGTAAACCCCGTTTTAACCAGAACTTCTGCAATAAAAGTGCGACAGCAAGCATCACAAACACATTTAACGCCACCGGATAGAGCAAAAACTCGTAACCAAGCAGGCTGTCGGTAGAGGCGATAACCGGCACCAGGGCAGTGGCGCCACCAGGTGGATGCATACACTCAAACAAATACATTACAAACAGCACCAGCCCCACTGTTGCTGCTGCCATTAGCGCCAAATCGGTGAATAGATGGGAGCAAATTAACCCCACCGTAGCCGAAATCAGATGGCCGGCGGCGAAGGACCAGGGTTTCGCCAGCGGGCTGTTCGGTAAACCAAATAACAGTACAGAAGATGCCCCCATCGATGCCAGCAGCACAATAGTACTGGCGGTATCGGCCAGTTGCAGGCTGGTGTAGGTCACGATAAAAAGAGCCACAAAGGCCGCCAGTGCCACTTTTAACCGTTCTGCCAGCGGGATAGCAGATAAGCGCTGGCTATCGCTATGGCGCAGCCCTAACCGGGCCAGCAGGGTTGTAAGCAGAGAAGTTGCTGGAATTCGCACACTAAGATCCGAGAGAAAATCGCCAAAGCGGCCAGTATAAGCAGGAACACCCAAAAAAAACACCGCAGCGTCAGCTACGGTGTGGGCTAAGAGCCTGAGGTTAGCTAGTTTGTTGCAAAGGTTGGCGGGCGGCTTTGCTATCAAACACGCCCTTCACGACCTGCCAGCTGACCGCTAAGGCACCAATAATAAACACCACGTCGCCGATAGTCCGGATCCAACGCAGTACGTGCAGTATATCGCTTTGCATAAAAGCTTCACTACGGGCATACCATAAGCCTTCAGTGGCACTGGCGTAGAACTGAATAAAACCAATCGGCAACAGGCTGGTAAACAGCATTAACACCAGGCCACCGTTCATCCACCAGAACGCGGTTTTCATTAGGTTTTCATCAAACACCAGTTGTGGCCGGATATAGCGCAGGATCAGCAAACAGAAACCCAACGCCAGGAAGCCATAGACCCCAAACAAAGCAGCATGGGCATGAGTTGGCGTAGTGTTTAAGCCTTGCAGGTAATACAGTGCAATAGGCGGGTTAATCATAAAACCAAACACACCAGCACCGAGCATATTCCAAAATGCTACCGCGACGAAGAACATTAATGGCCATTTGATATCCGCCATCCACGGCGCTTTGTTTTTTAAGCGCCAGTTTTCCCAGGCTTCGTAGCCCAGCACTACCAGAGGTACTACTTCCAGTGCACTAAATGTCGCGCCAACTGCCATCACCGGCGTTGTGGTGCCCGCGAAGTACAGATGGTGGAAAGTACCCGGAATACCGCCTAACATAAACAGCGAGGCCGAGGCCAGGCTGGCACTAGTGGCGACAGTGCGTGACACCAGCCCCATGCTATGGAAGATAAACGCCAGTGACACCGTTGCAAACACTTCAAAGAAACCCTCTACCCACAGGTGCACTACCCACCAGCGCCAGTATTCCATTACCGATAAGTGAGTGCGCTCGCCATAGAACAGGCCGGCACCGTAGAATAAGCCAACGCAAATGACCGAGGCAGCAAACAACGCCAGCAGGTTTTTATCACCCGGCGCTTTAAAAGCGGGCACTACTGCGCGCAGCATCAGTACTAACCAGAACAGCACGCCAACGTATTTAATAATTTGCCAGAAGCGGCCAATATCAATGTACTCATAGCCCTGATGGCCAAACCAGAAACTGTATTGCTCTGGCATAATTTGCATAATGGCAAAGTAGTTACCGGCAAAAGAACCTGCCACTAATACTACTAAGGCCCAGAACAGCAGATCGACGCCCAGTTTCTGGTATTTGGGATCTTTACCGCCGTTAATAATGGGGGCTAAGAATAAACCAGCAGCTAAAAAGCCGGTGGCAATCCAGAACATTGCCGCCTGAATATGCCAGGTCCGCGCCAGACTGTAAGGCAGCCATTCGGTAGTATTTAAACCATAAAAACCATCGCCCTCTACCGTGTAGTGGGCGGTAAAGCCGCCTAAAAACACCTGCAGGGTAAACAGGGCAACCACCACCAGAATATATTTGCCTAAGGCTTTCTGTGACGGTGTCAGTTTAAGCCGGGCGATAGGATCCAGTTTTGGCGCGGCCGGCTCTTCTTCATCGTGTTTACGTAAAAAGGCCCAGCCCCAAATCAGGCCGCCGACACCGGCAATCAGTAAAATAATACTGACCAGTGACCAGATCAGGTTTTCAGCCGTTGGCCGGTTGTCAATTAATGGCTCATGTGGCCAGTTATTGGTGTAAGTCGCACTATCCGGATAACGCTCAGTGCTGGCGGCCCAGGCCGTCCAGAAGAAAAACTGCGTCATTTCCTGCCGGCGGCTTAACGAGGGCAGGGTATTGTTTTTCATCGCATAATTAGCACGGGTTTGCGCCAGTTCTGCATCATCACCAAATAACGCAATGTAGTGCGCAGCGGTTTGGGTTATGGCTTTTACCCGGCGGTCGCTAAGCACTAAGGTGTCGCTAGCTTTATCATAGCTGTTAGTACGGTAGGCTTGTTTTAACGCAAATTGCAGCGCATTTTGCTGACTGGGCGTTAATGCTTGATAGCTGGTGCCAAACTCTTCTTGCGCGGTGAGTTCTAACCACGCCATAAGCTCGCGATGCAGCCAGTCAGCGGTCCAGTCCGGAGCCTGATAAGCACCATGACCCCAAATCGAGCCCAGTTGCATACCACCAACCGATTGCCAGGCTGTTTGGCCATTTAAGATGGTCTCATTAGTCATAATGACCTGACCTTGAGCGTCTACAACCGTGGCTGGAATAGGCGGTGCCGAGCGATACACTTCAGCGCCAAAATAGCCCAGCACGCCGAAGGTTATCGCCAGAATTGCAATTAACAGCCACCAGAGTTTACGATATCCGGCCATAAAGCCCCCTTAAATTATTGTTATTGCGCCCATATTTCATAGGTCACTCCTGTTATGGTTAGTTCGTCAGGTCTGAGTCGACGCCTTAGCTATAACAAGAACCAGGCCAGAATTTATCTGTCTGTATTTTAAGGGTTTTATCATTTTCTGATTTTGAAGTTAGGTTGTTTTTACCCCGCTAGTAATGGGTTGGAATGACCATGCAAGGTGAAAATAACCAAATAAAAAGGGGGCCAGCATGCCCCCAAACAGCCCCCCTTAGTTGCGGGAATGGCCAGGAACACCTTAGCCAGTTTTTTGCAAACGGGCATTGCTCTGCCGATGATAATGCCGTAGCCGATGTTCCTGGCGGCGCCCCGCGCTAAAGGCAGAGATGCGTTTTAAATAGCCAATCACCCTAGTGCCGTAATCAATATCCTGACTGCCACATTGGGCACAGGCGCACAGGGTGCGTTTATCGATAGCTTCGCAATGGTTACAGATAGTGATTTTGACGTTAACGCAAAAGTAGTTGCAGCCAGTGGTGGCGGCGATATTTAGCAGTTGCAGATAGCCTGGCTGATCCAGTTTTTCTTCCAGATTTAAATGCAGCGCTGAGCCGCCATCCAGATAATCTAATAGCTCGCGGCCATGTAGCTGAAACTTATCCAGCGTATTGGTTTGCTCGTCTTCCACCACATAAAAATAGGAGTTATAGCAATCACGCGGCACGAAATAGCCATCTTCACGATCCCATTTAGCATTTTTAACGCCCAGATTTTCCGCCGGGACAAACTCAGTATTAAACAGATAACCATATTCGGCTTTAGCGGCTTTGTTGGCGTCAAAGATCACTTTTAATTGCTGTTGCACAAAGTGGATATAGTCCGGGTTATTACCAGCGGTTAAGCCTTGTGACTCTGCCGCTTCTACCATGCCGTTAATGCCAATGGTTAAAAACTGCTTGTCGAGGCTGATAAAGCCGGCGTCGTATACGGTTAACAGGCCCGCTGCTTTGTACTCTTCCATTAGCTTGCGGTACGCCACCTGATATTTATGGATTTTGCTGACTTCGCTGGCCAAATCGCGGCCATCCTGGATCAGGCGGTTCATATTAATGGTAATGACGTTAATGGATCCGGTGGCGACGCCGCCCGCGCCCAGGGAATAAGAAAAGGTATTATCGCTGATCTCACTACGCAGCCGGCAGCAGCTGGCCAGCGAGTCGGCGTTATCAGACTGATAGATAAAGAACGAATTCCCGGCTGCCATTTCGCGGGCGATCTCAGTGGCAAACTGTTGATCTTTGCAGTGGCCGTTTTCGGTTAACATAGCGACGGTAACGACCGGGAAGGTCAGGATAGTTTTCTCGCGCTCTTGATTAAACCAGCTTAAGAAAAATTGCTGTAGCGCTGATACCGAAGACCACTCTGGCTTTACAAAGTCCGGAAACACAAAGTTACCAAACATACTGTCAAAGTAGTGCTGGTCATATACTGAGATATTCCAGAATACGCTTTGATAGCCGCGGGCAGCCGCGGGCTGATTTAACGCATACACCACATGTTGCAGGTGGTTTTCGATTTGTTTGCGATGGGTCTGCAGATAGTTATCGCCATAATCTTTGCGCGCAAAGTAGTCGAAGTAGGTTAGAAACTCCACGGTAGCCACGGCCCCGGCAAACTGGCTGGAAACTGCGAATACAAAGTTAACAAAGCAGCCACAGAAAGACTCCAGATGCTTTGGTGCCTGCGATTCGCCCCCTAGCTTGGTGAGGCCATCACGTAAAAATGGATACATCGTCACCGACACACAATAGGGTTTCAGGCTGGTTTCATCGTGCACATAAATTTCGTGTTGTTCGATTTGGCGGACATACTCTGCTGCCAGCTCAGCATCAAATAACTGACGGATCTTATTGCTGATTAGGGCGCGGTTAACCTGAATAAACTGATCTTTCATCAGCTCGGCTTCCAGGGTAGCAATATTTTTCTGCGTCACATTGGCATTGGCATCCAGTTTCGAGCCATCGGCTGCATTGGCTGCCTGTAAGTAGTGTTCAATAAAGTGAAGTTTTTTCTGCAGTTGTTCGGTGTTAAGCGCCGCCATAGCCATTCCCTCTTGCATTGTGTTAG
Organism: Alishewanella sp. WH16-1; assembly: GCF_001441695.1. NCBI lineage: Bacteria > Pseudomonadati > Pseudomonadota > Gammaproteobacteria > Alteromonadales > Alteromonadaceae > Alishewanella > Alishewanella sp. WH16-1. The sequence goes on from NZ_LCWL01000092.1 coordinate 51,160, forward strand.
TTAGATTGTTGAAACAGCGAATTCAGACACTGGCCTGTTCGCAAATCGATAAATTTTTGATTAGTCGTCTGGCTTGACAGGCCGCCGCGTTCGGCCAGCCAGCGTCCGGTTTTAACAAAGGTCAGCTCGGCCAGAATGGCTGGGCTAAGTTCCGTTAACTCCAGCCCGGTATACAGACAGCACTTTAAACCGGCGGCCTTGCTCAGGCTTAACAGTGGCATTAGCTCTGGCTCCTGCCACTCGCCACCTAAAAACAGCACACAACTAATCAGCCCCTGATAATCTTGCAGCCGCCGTGCAAAATGCTCTGCCGACAGTGGCTGGCCCTGGCGGGCATCCCAGCTATCGGCACTATGGCAGCCTTTACAACCCAGCTGGCAGCCACTAAAGGTGTAGGCCAGTGACACCTCTCCCGGTACTTCCTGCCAGACAATCTGTTCCGCAATATAACGCAGCATAAAACCCTTTATATTGTGTTGATATTTAAAGTTGGCACTAGATATTGTGTTTTAGCTTAGATGCTTAGCCAGGGTAAAGATTGATCCAGATCAAGGTTTTTGAGATGGCAGCACCGGCCTCGGGCGCGAGGTCGCGCCACAGCTGCAGTTATTACCCCATCAGGGGTAGCGCTGTTTTTGCTTCAGCGAACGTTCAGGGCGCTTTGCCAAAATCAACTTGTGTTTAGCCAGAAATGGAGCCTGCTATGAAAACAGGTATCAACAAAACGCTGTTAATCGCGACCATGTTAACTTTGCCTGCCTGGCCGCTGAGTGCTCACCAGGAGCGCTACGACCCAGCCGAGCGGGTGGTGCAGGATGTGCTTGCGTTTACACTGCAACGGGCGGCAGATGAGATTTTACGGGTGTCGCGCATTGACCCGGTATATCAGGGGTACAGTCGGCATTATGAAATCCGCCACGCACCGCCGCGGGTGGACGACCGTACCCGCCAGCAATTACGCCGCTTAGCCGCTGATCATCAGCGTAAGCTTGCCAGCTATGAGCGTGAATTGGATCGGGAGCTGGATAAACTGGCCCGGGATTACCGCCACGATCATCGTAAAGGTAAAGGGCGGCCCCATTATAAAGAGCGGGAGAAATTCCAGCGTAAAGTAGATCGCGCCTATGATAAGTTCGCCGCCAAGGTCGAACGCGAACATGATCGCTTTGATCGCCAACGTGACCGCATCTTGCGTGATGCTTATGCCTATCAACCAAGACGTTATTAAAGGACAGCTACCGAGCGTTGTCTTGTACTGAAAAGCCGCCAACTGAACACCAGTGGCGGCTCTGAAACGCCAACAAGTATGCTGGCAAAAATGCAGTGTCTCGAAGTTACTGCATTAACGGTGACGCTGATAACTGAAAGTCATAGCCGTCAATTCTGGCTTGCACAATCAATTGATGAATATACTGCGCGACGGCTTTGCGCCGGACTTTCTCGTTCAGGTAATCAGCAATCTTTTGTTTTACTGCACTGTATGGCAGTTGCTGGCCTGGCACTTTACGCATTACTTCAACCACATGCACACCATAACGGCTTTCAATACCTTGCGGCATTAAACCCGGTTCGGCACTAAAAATCTGCCGCTCAAACTCGGGTACCGTCTGGCCGCGACTGATTTGGCCAAGACTGCCGCCGGTTTCTTTCGATGGGCAAGCCGAGTAATTTCGCGCTGCCTCGACAAAGGACGTGCCTTGCTGCAGTTGTTGGATCAGAATTTCCGACAGAGTTTTCGCTTCAACCCGGGCGGAATCATCTTCCGGCGCCGCCGCCAACAGAATATGCCGCACTTCTAACAGCGGTGAGCTGGTAAAGCGTTGCGGATTCAGTTTGTAGTATTGCTCACACTCAACGTCTGTAGCCGTCGGGATCAACACTTCACGGGCCAATAAGGCATCCAGATAGTTATTTTCGGTGACGACATTGTTTTCGGTGCTGATTTCCAGCCCCAGTTCAGCAGCACGCTGGCGCAGCAGCTCGCCAATCACCAGCGATTCGGCAGCTTTTAGCATCGCCGTGCGCTTGCTGTCTGCCGGATGGTATTGCATTTCCGCCATTATGGCGGCTTCGCTAATTGGGGTATCGTTAACCTGAATCATATTTACCTCCACCCCGCCATTACCGCACAAACCGCTGGCGCACTATCTGGTGCTGCCGGCTGATATACTGCACTGGTACGCTTAACATATGCACTAAGCGACTGAATGGAAACACCACAAACAGCGTCATGCCCAGGAATACATGCAGTTTAAAGATCCAATGTACGCTACTGATGGACTCTGCGGCCGCAACAGAGTTAAACGTAACCGTATTTTGCGCCCAGGCCATTAACTTCAGCATCTCGGTACCGTCCAGGTGGCCCATTGAGACAAAGATCGACAGTAAGCCCAGAATCAATTGTGCATACAGTAACAGCAGGATAGCGATATCCATTGGGTTACTGGTGGCACGAATACGCGGGTTAAACAGCCGGCGTTTGATTAGTATGGTCAGGCCGTAGAAGCAGATTAAACCAAAGATGCCGCCGGCAACGATCGCAATCATCTGCTTCATGGCGCTGGTAATACCGAACAGATACCAGAGTTCTTTTGGCATCAGCAGGCCGGCAAAGTGGCCTAAAAAGATCCCCAGAATACCGATATGAAAGGCGATGCTGCCCTTACGCAGTTGTTTACTTTCTAACAGCTGCGAAGAACTGGTCTTCCAGGTGTATTGCTCACGGTCGTAACGGATCCAGCTACCCAACACCATAATCGCAATCGCGATATACGGGTAGATGCCAAAGGCAAACAGATTTAAGTGTGCCATCTTAATGCTCCTTAAGCGCGCTTCACGGCGGCTTCATGAAATAGTTCTTGTGCCAGGGCGTCGGTTTGCAATAAATCGGTGCTCAGTGGTACAAATTGATCGCGCCGTTGGGATTCACTCGGTTTATTGCCGGTGCCGCAGGCGCTGTTGGATTGCTCTGCACTCATAAAGGTCACCATTTCCTCTTCCCAGACTTTATCCAGTGCCTTGGGCGTGTCATCGCGTTTCTCAGTGGCGATTTGCGCTTTAATATCGGCTAAATCGACCTCAACAGCGGACAACAGCAGCAGACTTTGGAATAAGGCGGCATAGTTGGATTCACGCTGCTCCAACCGGCAAGTCAGTACGGCCAGAATTGGGGCAATTTCTTCCAAACCGATTTGTGCGTTCTCTGCGCCCTGAGTGGATAAAAACTCCAGATACAGCGGCAGATAATCCGGTAGCTCACGCACCCCAATATCTAAACCGGCTTCTTTATACTGCGCCTGTAAATCGACCATCGCCTGACCACGGTCGCGCGATTCGCCATGCACATGCTCAAAAATCAGTAGCGATAAAGAGCGACCACGTTCAAACAGACCATCGTATTCGGATTGCCAGTCCATCAGCTCAGCGCCGCAGCGCTGACTGATAAAGGCACAGAGATTGTCTTTATTGCTCTGCGGTAACTCGCTGGCCGCCACCACGGCCAGTAACTCATCCTTAGCCGCCAACAGCTCAGGTGTGGGGTAATCCAATAGCAATGAAATTAACTGTAAAATTTGCATAAGATCCCCCTTAATCCTTTAGCTCAACCGGAATAACCTGGCGTTTACCTTTGGCCTTAGTGCCAAACAGGTTCACGTCGTTGTTACCATCGCCACAGCCATTACCGAAGGTAAAGCCGCAACTGGATTTCAGGTCATAGGCATTTTCGGCATAAGCACGGTGACTGGTTGGGATCACAAAGCGATCTTCGTAATTAGCCAGCGCCATATAGCGGTACATCTCTTCAACCTGTATTGCATTGAGGCCCACTTGCTTCAGCACATCGAGATCCTCGACGCCATCAACCTGTTGTGAGCGTTTAAAGGCGCGCATCGCAATCATCCGCTCTAAGGCGCGAACTACCGGCGCTTCGTCGCCAGCTGTCAGCATATTCGCCAGGTAACGCAGCGGAATACGCAGTGACTTCAGATCCGGAATTTCGCCATTCATGCCGACATGGCCAGCCTGCACCGCACTTTGAATAGGTGACAGTGGCGGTACATACCAGACCATCGGCAGGGTACGGTATTCCGGGTGCAGTGGCAGTGCGACTTTCCAGTCCATCGCCATCATATACACCGGTGAACGCTGGGCTGCTTTAATCCAGTTATCGCTTATGCCTTCAGCACGCGCCGCAGCAATTACCGCCGGGTCGTGCGGGTCGAGGAAGATATCCAGCTGTGCCTGATACAGATCTTTTTCGTTGGCGACACTGGCGGCTGACTCGATGCGGTCGGCATCGTACAGCAGTACGCCTAAGTAGCGGATGCGGCCGACACAGGTTTCCGAACAGGTGGTCGGCTGACCGGCTTCAATCCGTGGGAAGCAGAACGTACATTTTTCGGATTTACCGGACTTCCAGTTGTAGTAGATTTTTTTGTACGGACAAGCCGAGACACACATCCGCCAGCCGCGGCATTTGTCCTGATCGATCAGCACGATACCGTCTTCTTCGCGTTTGTAGATGGCACCTGACGGGCAGGCCGCCACGCACGCCGGGTTTAAACAATGCTCACACAGCCGTGGTAAGTACATCATAAAGGTCTTTTCAAACTGACCGTAGATGTCTTTTTGCACTACTTCGTTGAAGTTAGTATCTTTTTTCCGTTTCTCGAACTCGGTGCCGAGGATTTCCTCCCAGTTTGGACCCCACTCGATTTTCTCCATCCGCTGGCCGCTAATCAGCGAGCGCGGGCGGGCAACCGGTTGGTGCTTGGTATCACCCACATTATGTAAATGCTGGTAATCGAAGTCGAACGGCTCGTAGTAGTCGTCAATTTCCGGTAAGTCCGGGTTGGCGAAAATATTCGCCAGGATGCGGCGCTTGCCACCAATTTTTAGCTGCAGCTTGCCGTTTTCCCGCACCCAGCCACCATTCCATTTTTGCTGGTTTTCCCACTCTTTCGGAAAGCCGATACCAGGCTTGGTTTCGACATTGTTAAACCAGGCATATTCGACCCCTTCACGCGAGGTCCAGACGTTTTTGCAGGTGATGGAGCAAGTGTGGCAACCTATGCACTTGTCTAAATTCAGCACCATGCCAATTTGGGCTCTGACTTTCATCTTACTTACTCCAACCTTATTTAGTGTCTAACCAATCAACGTTCTGCATCTTGCGCACGATGACAAATTCGTCCCGGTTACAGCCAACGGTACCGTAGTAGTTAAAACCGTAAGCTTGCTGGGCATAACCGCCAATCATATGCGTCGGCTTCATTACGGCACGAGTTACCGAGTTATGAATACCACCACGGGTGCCGGTTAACTCGCTGCCGGGCACGTTCACAATCCGCTCCTGGGCGTGGTACATCATGCTCATACCTTCCGGTACCCGCTGTGACACCACGGCACGGGCCGCGATAGCGCCGTTAACGTTAAAGATTTCAATCCAGTCGTTATCTTCAATACCCGCTGCTTTGGCATCAATTTCACTGAGCCAGACGATAGGACCGCCGCGGGATAAGGTCAGCATTAACAGATTGTCGGAGTAAGTACTGTGAATACCCCACTTCTGGTGTGGTGTGATCCAGTTCAGCACGATCTCTTTATTGCCATTCGGCTTCTTGTTCAGTACCGGCTCAACCGTTTTCAGGTTAATCGGTGGCTTGTAGCTACACAGCTGCTCACCAAAGTCGCGCATCCACTCATGGTCCTGATAGAACTGCTGACGACCGGTAATGGTGCGCCACGGGATCAGCTCATGCACGTTGGTATAGCCAGCGTTGTAAGACACATGCTCATCTTCCAGTCCGGACCAGGTGGGTGAGCTGATAATCTTACGTGGCTGGGCAACGATATCGTTAAAGCGGATCTTTTCGTCTTCTTTCGGTAACGCCAGATGGGTATGATCGCGACCGGTAATTTTACCCAGCGCTTCCCAGGCTTTTACTGCGACATGGCCATTGGTTTCCGGGGCCAGCGACAGGATCATTTCGCAGGCATCAATGGCGCTGTCGATCTTCGCCATGCCTTTATTCACGCCTTCGTCGGTATGTACACGGTTAAGTTGTTTAAGGAATTTTACTTCCTCTTTGGTGTCCCAGCTGATGCCTTTACCGCCGTTACCGATTTTCTCCAGCAGCGGGCCTATTGAAGTAAAGCGGGCATAGGTATTGGGGTAATCCCGTTCCACAATATTAATATGTGGCATGGTCAGGCCCGGAATCGCCTCACACTCGCCTTTCCACCAGGCTTTTACGCCATAAGGCTGCGCCAGTTCGGCTGGGGTGTCGTGGTGCATCGGTGTAGTCACCACATCGGTTTCTACGCCTAAATGACCGACCGATGCTTTCGAGAAGGCCTTGGCAATACCTTTAAAGATTTCCCAGTCACTGCGCGCTTCCCACACCGGGTCAATGGCTGCGGTTAACGGGTGAATAAACGGATGCATATCCGAGGTATTCATATCGTCTTTTTCATACCAGGTAGCCGTTGGCAGCACGATATCGGAATACAGGCAAGTGGTAGACATGCGGAAATCCAGCGTCACCCACAGATCGACTTTGCCTTCGGCTGGCTGATCGGTCCATTCCACATCTTCCGGTTTTTTACCGCCAAAACCGCCTAAGTCTTTACCCAGCAAGCCGTGTTTGGTGCCCAGTAAGTGCCGCAGCATATATTCATGGCCTTTACCGCTGGAACCCAGCAGGTTAGAGCGCCAGATAAACATATTGCGTGGGAAGTTTTGCGGATTTTCCGGCTGCTCACAGGCAAACTTAATATTGCGTGAAGTTAGCTGTTCCACCACATAGTCTTTCAGCTCTTTGCCGGCGGCTTTCGCTTCCGCTGCCAGTTTTAGCGGGTTTGTGCCCAGTTGTGGTGCTGAAGGTAACCAGCCCATGCGTTCAGCGCGGCTGTTATAGTCGACAATACTGCCAGACCATTTGTCTTTATTGGCCAGCGGCGAAATGACTTCCGTCATATCCAGCTTTTCGTAACGCCATTGGCTGGAATGGTTATAGAAGAACGAGGTGCCGTTCATATGGCGTGGTGGCCGTTGCCAATCCAGCGCAAAGGCCAGTGGCGTCCAGCCGGTTTGTGGCCGCAGCTTTTCCTGGCCGACGTAGTGGGCCCAGCCGCCGCCACTCTGACCGATACAGCCGCACATCATCAGCATATTGATCAGGCCACGGTAGTTCATATCCATATGGTACCAGTGGTTCAGTGCGGCACCGACGATGACCATCGAGCGACCACGGGTTTTATCGGCATTACGGGCGAATTCACGCGCGACCCGAATCACGTCATCCGGTTTCACGCCGGTAATGGCTTCTTGCCAACCTGGGGTATAAGGCACGTTATCGGTGTAAGCCTGGGCGCGGTTTGGATCATTAATACCGTTATCCACGCCGTACTGTGCCAGCATCAGATCGAATACTGTGGCGACCAGTGCGGTACCACCGTTAGCCAGCTCCACTCGTTTTGCCGGAATTTTACGCATCTGCACGTCGGCATGTTCGGTATGCTGGAAGTATTCATACTCGTGTGGCGCACCACCGAAATATGGGAAGCCAACATCCACCAGTTCGTCACTGTTGTCTTTTAAGCTCAGTTGCAGCTCCAGCTCACCGTCTTTATCTTTTTGCTCCAGGTTCCACTTACCGGCCTGGCCCCAGCGATAACCGATGGCGCCATTCGGGCTGGTCAGGCGACCATCTTTGTTGATGGCAATGGTTTTCCAGTCCGGGTTATTGTCTTCACCCAGGTTATTCACCAGATCGGCCGCGCGCAGGAAGCGGCCGGTGGTTAGCACCCCGTTTTGTTCCTCCAAAAGTACCAACATCGGCATATCGGTAGTACGACGCACGTAGTCGGTGAAGTAGGCACTGGGGTTGTTGACGTGGAATTCTTTTAGAATGACATGACCAAAGGCCATGGCCAGGGCTGCATCGGTACCCTGACGTGGGTGGAGCCAGGTATCACCAAATTTCGACGCTTCGGAGTAGTCGGAGGTGATAACACAGGTTTTGGTACCCTTGTAGCGAACTTCAGTTAAGAAGTGCGCATCCGGGGTCCGGGTTTGTGGCACGTTCGAGCCCCAAACAATAATGTAGTTCGAGTTATACCAGTCGGCGGATTCTGGTACGTCGGTTTGCTCGCCCCAAATTTGCGGTGAGGCTGGGGGTAAGTCGCAGTACCAGTCGTAAAAGCTTAAACAGTTACCGCCAATCAGCGACAGGTAACGGGCACCGGCGGCGTAGGACACCATCGACATTGCTGGGATCGGCGAGAAACCGGTCACCCGGTCAGGACCATAGGTTTTAGTGGTGTAAACGTTAGAAGCGGCAATCAGCTCGTTTACCTCATCCCAACTGGCACGGACAAAGCCGCCCAAACCGCGGCGTTCTTTGTAGCTTTTGGCTTTTAGCGGATCGCTGACGATTGATTCCCAGGCTTTCACCGGATCTTTATGCTGCACCCGGGCTTCACGCCACAGCTTCATCAGTTGCTGCCGCACTTTCGGATATTTCAGCCGGTTGGCACTGTAGATATACCAGGAATAGCTGGCGCCACGCGGACAGCCACGGGGTTCATGGTTTGGCAGATCCGGACGGGTACGCGGATAGTCTGTTTGCTGGGTTTCCCAGGTGACCAGGCCGTCTTTGACATAGATTTTCCAACTACAAGAGCCGGTACAGTTTACACCGTGCGTGGAACGTACCACCTTATCGTGCTGCCAGCGTTGCCGGTAGCCTTGCTCCCAGGTCCGGTCCTCATTGGTGGTCACCCCGTGGCCATTGGCAAAGGGCGTTTTGCGGGTCTTAAAAAACCGCAGTTTATCTAACAGATGACTCATACTTGACTCCTGGTCCTGTCCTGCATGAACAGCGTTTTTGCTTTTTCAGTAAGCACACTATAGAAACTACCGCCTAATTCTGCTTGATTCAGATCAAGGTTGCCATGCGTCTAAATTGCTGAAAATTAAGAAAAATACCCCAAAGGTGGTAGTGTGGTTATTGGTTAAATGCTTGAAAATACAAGCCTTGACTGAGCGGGCCTACTCACTTTGTCTGAAGGTGTACTCTGGCTGGGGAAAAGGGGGTAGCCCAAGTATCCCCGTAGATTTGGTAAGCGGATTTTTCTGCAGGAAAGGCGCTGGCGGGTTAAGCTTAGAACAGATAGTAGTGGGAGTTTCAGATGCGCACCTTTTCAATTGTTACCCGGATCAATATCGCTCTGGCCTGTATCGTGGCGTTGGCGTTATCAACGATGATGGTGTCGTATTGGTTGTCGGATAAGGCTGACAGCGATGCGTATGCAGTTAATGTTGCCGGCTCGCTGCGGATGCAAAGCTACCGGCTGGCCTGGTTACATCAACAGCAGGATCAGCAAAAACTGCAGCAGGCGTTACAGCAATTCTCCTATAGCTGGCAGCATCCGGTATTTAAACGCTTTTTAAACCAACCAGAGATTTCAGAGAAGTACCAAACGGCACAGCAGCATTGGTTGCAACTGGCGACTCAGTTCGGCGATAGCCAGGCCTTGCCGTTGTTGGAACAGCAACTGACAGAGCAGGTGCGTTTGCTGGATGAGTTGGTGTTGATAATTCAACAAGATGCTGAAAGTAAAGTGAAAACCTTTCGCTCGGTACAGGTGATAGCGGTACTGGCGACCATTCTGCTGTCAATTATCGTGATGTACTGGTTAAAAGTGATGGTTGAAGAGCCGTTACAGGAGTTGATCCGTGGTGCCCGCCGCATTGCGCAGGGCGATTTTACCCATCGGATTACGCCGCAGCATCCGGACGAACTGGGGATGCTGGCGACCAGTTTTAATAAGATGAATACCGCCATTGGCTATATGTATGGCAATCTGGAAAAGCGGGTGGAAGAACAAACTGCAGAGCTGACCCAAACTAATACTACCCTGAAGTTTCTTTACAATACCGCACAGCGGATCAGTGAGCACACGACTGAATATCATGATTTTTCAGAAATTATTGGCGAGCTGCGTCAGATCACCGGGTTAAGCGACATTGAGCTGTGTTTATTTACGGAGCAGGGCAATCAGCCGTACCTGCAGGTACAAGCTGCAGAGGGGCAGGACCCTTGTGCTGCTGAAAACTGTGCTGACTGCTTAAGCAGTGAGCAGCCGCTGCGGGCAGATTGTCAGCTACATAATTTTGTGTTGCAACGCGATCGCAATCAATACGGCGTCCTGGTGGTGCGACTGGTACCCGGACAGCCATTATTACTGTGGCAGCAGCGGCTGGTGACGGCGATTGCCGATCAGCTGGCGCTGGCGCTGAGTTTAAAATCGGAAGAGGAGCAGGTGCGGCGGCTGGCATTGATGCAGGAACGGACAGTGATTGCCCGCGAGCTGCACGATTCGCTGGCGCAGGCGCTGTCCTACCTGAAAATTCAGGTTACCCGGTTAAATAAAGCTATCGCCAAAGACGATAGGGCGGTGATGCAGGACGTCTCTTCTGAATTGAAAAGTGGGCTGGATGCCGCGTACCGACAACTTCGGGAACTGTTAACCACCTTCCGCTTAAAGGTCGATGGCGCCGGTTTACTGAGTGCACTGCAAACGACGGTACAGCAGTTGACTGAGCAGTCGGAGCTGCAAATCCGGCTCGATTATCAGTTAAGCAATATTCCGCTGGCACCGAATGAGGAAATTCATTTACTGCAAATTATTCGTGAAGCGAGTCAGAATGCAGTTCACCATAGTCAGGGTCAGAATCTGACGATTAGCTTACAGCAGGATAGCAGTAAACATATTTTGCTGGCGGTGGAGGATGATGGTGTCGGGATCCCAGAGCGGGCTGAGAAGATGAACCACTATGGTCTGGCGATTATGCAGGAGCGCAGCAAACATCTGACAGGTGAGCTGATGATCCGGCGCCGCGCCGAAGGTGGCACCGGGGTGTATTTCCGGTTTTTACCGGAATATTTACAGCAACCGAAAAGCGCCTGATAAAATAAGGGGCGCCACAGCGCCCCAAGCCAGCCACCCTGGTTTATGGGTTATAAAACTCGCCGCTTTTCCGCAGGTAGAAGAACCAGTTTAATACCAGACACAGCGCATAGAAGATGGCAAAGCCGATCATCGCATATTCCGGGGTTGCGGCTTTGATCTGCTCACCAAATACCTGTGGAATATAGAAAGCACCGTAGGCGGCGACGGCAGAGGTCCAGCCCAGCACCGGCCCGGCTTGTTCTTTTGGAAACACCACGGCAATGGTTTTAAAGGTTGATGCATTACCAATGCCGCTGGCGGCAAACAACAGCAGGAAAATCAGGAAGAACGGCATAAAGTACTGCTCTGGTGTTGCCGATTGATAAGCCTGCTGCATAAAGAAGGCGGCACCTAAGGCTGCCAGTACCATCACCACGGCACAGATCTGGGTAACCAGAGCACCACCTAAACGGTCTGAGATCCAACCACCCACTGGCCGGATTAAGGCGCCGATAAAGGGGGCGATCCAGGCATAGGTCAGGGCGCTGGGACCATTCGGATTCGGAGTGTTGTGGGTCATCACGCCATCTACCATCAGGTGGCTGTAGCCAAAGATCACCTGGATAGATAACGGCAGCGCGGCAGCAAAACCGATAAAGGAACCAAAGGTCATAACATACAGAATGCTCATGACCCAGGTGTGCTTATTATTGAAAATCTTATACTGCCGGTCCAGACTGGCACGGATGGCGCCCGGCAATACTTTCAGCGCCAGTACTGTGGCCATTGGCACCAGCACTAATACCAGTTCTTTCGGAATACTAAAGCCGGAGCCATTGGCACTGGCCGGTAGAATCAGCCATAAACCAATTACCGAGGCGATCAAGCCAATGCCGTACATCGCCAGCTGAATGGAGAAGGAACCGACGGCGCTCGGTAGCTTAGGTGTTACCTCTTCAGTATTGATGTTATTCATGCCAAACCAGATGGCAAAGGCCAGCGGGATTAACAGCAATAGCCATAAGAAACCGCCATTCTGGATCCAGGTTTCACTTCCAGCCGGGATACTCCCAATCAGGGTACCACTGGCCTTTTGCAGGATCATCGGCTCACCGCCACCGACCAGGGTAAAGGCACCAAAGGTCATAAATAGCGGGATCAGGATCTGCATGGTGGTGACACCAAAGTTACCCAGGCCGGCATTCATGCCCAGCGCTAAACCTTGCTGTTTTTTCGGGAAGAAGAAGCTGATATTCGACATTGAAGCGGCAAAGTTACCACCACCGATGCCGGATAATAAGGCCATCAACTGAAACACCCAGAACGGTGTATTGGGATCCTGTAGTGCGATGCCGGTGCCAAACGCTGGGATCATCAATAAGCTGGTGGTAAGGAAAATGGTATAGCGCCCACCACAGAGCCGGACAAAGAAGCTGGCAGGAATGCGCAAGGTCGCGCCACTTAAGCCAGCGATTGCTGCCAGGGTAAAGAGCTCCGAGGCGGAATACGGAAACCCAAGATTTAGCATCTGAACACTAATGATGCTCCACATCATCCAGACCGCGAACCCGCAGAGCAGGCTCGGAATGGATATCCATAAATTACGGTTGGCAATACTGCGCCCGCTTTGGTGCCAGAAATTCTCGTCTTCTGGCTGCCATTTTCTTAAATCAGACATCTGGTAACTCCTGTTGTCTTGGCAGAGTGCTTACTGAAGCAAGTCTGATTAGCAATGGCGGGAGACACAATGTATCTAAGGAGTTAGCCAAAGACGTGGGCCAGCTAAGACGAGGTATCACTAAAGTGGTAGTCGCAAGGATTAGGGCTGCAATTATCAAATATTTTCAATAAGATAATGCTGCTTAGTGTTGCGTTGCCTGCCCGCAGAACTCTAGCGGCCAAAATAGGTAGCGGCGGCTAACATGATTTATATCAAAGTATCCGTAGCATAGATCTAAGCTAATATGGGTAAAGCCACGAGACAGGCAGTCAGGAGCAGGTTATGTCAGAGCAAAAATCCAGCGTAATGCTGGTTGATGATCACCCTTTATTACGCAAAGGCTTAAAGCAGCTACTGGCGTTGGAAGACGAGTTAGAAGTCATAGCGGAAGCCAGTAATGGTCAGGATGCGATTAAACTGGCGGCTGAGCTGGATCCGGATTTGATTATTCTTGATCTGAATATGCAGGGCATGGATGGGCTGGAAACCTTAAAACGGATGCGCGATGAAGGCGTGACGTCCCGTATCGTGATGCTGACGGTATCGGATGCCGATGAAGATATTGTCAAAGCCATCAGTAATGGCGCCGATGGCTATTTATTAAAAGATACCGATCCGGAAGTGTTACTGGATCAAATTAAAAAAGCGCTGGAAGGCAAAATGGTGTTAAGTGAAGCCATTACCCAGGTGCTGGCCACTGCCTTGCGCCGGCCACAGGCAAAAACGCCGGCTGAGCTAAACAGTTTAACCAACCGCGAATATGAAATTTTGCATCTGATTGCCAAAGGAATGAGCAATAAAGTGATTGCCCGCGAACTGAATATCTCTGATGGTACCGTGAAGGTACATGTTAAACATCTGCTGAAAAAGCTGGGCTTACGCTCACGGGTTGAGGCCGCCGTCTGGATGGTTAACCAGCAGGGCGGTAAGCTATGACAGCAAGCCTTTTGCTGCCGGTGGCGGATGCCCTGGCGCAGATGTTAGCGCAAGTCAGTGCCGTCACAGCAACCGAACGGGTGCCACTGGCGCAGGCTCTGGACCGGGTACTGGCAGAGCCGGTGCTGGCCAGTTTTGACGTGCCGGGCTACGACAACTCAGCGATGGATGGCTATGCGGTACGGGCGGCTGAGGTCAAAGCCGGGCAAGCGCTAACGCTACAAGGTTCGGCACTGGCCGGCCATGCCTTTACTGCTGCGTTAGCGCCACAAAGCTGCGTGCGGATTATGACCGGTGCTGTAATGCCAGCGGGTGCCGATACGGTCATTATGCAGGAGCAGGTACGACTGCAAGATGGCAAAGTCATCGCAGATTTTGTGCCGAAAGTGGGTGAAAATGTACGCAAAGCTGGCGAAGATCTAAAAAATGGGCAGCAGGTGCTCAGTGCTGGTTGCCGGTTAACTGCGCCACAATTAGGCCTATTGGCGTCGCTGGGTATTGCTGATGTGGCGGTCAGGCGTAAGCTAAAGATTGCGATCTTCTCTACGGGTGATGAGCTGGTGTTACCGGGACAGCCGTTACCGGAAGGTCATATCTATGACAGCAACCGGGTAGTATTGCGCGCCATGCTGCAACGCCTTGGGGTCGAGGTGTTGGATCTGGGATTATTGCCGGATCAGCCAGAGGCGATCCGCCAGGCCTTTCAAAGGGCAATGCGGGAGGCGGATGCGCTGATTACCAGTGCCGGCGTCTCGGTTGGCGATGCCGACTATACGCGGCAAATTCTGTCTGAACTGGGCCAGGTGAATTTCTGGAAAGTAGCGATTAAACCCGGTAAACCTTTTGCCTTTGGTAAATTGGAAAACTGTTGGTTTTTTGGTTTGCCCGGTAATCCGGTGGCGGCTGTGGTGACGCTGGATCAACTGGTGCAGCCGGTGCTACAAAAACTGGCCGGTGCTACTGTCTCGCCAGCTAACCAACTCACAGCAGTGACGACTGTGACCTTAAAAAAACAGCCAGGTCGCGCGGATTATCAGCGTGGTTACTATTGGGCCACTGCCGAGGGGCTGTTTGTAAAAACCTTGGGCAGCCAAAGCTCAGGTATGCTTAGCTCCATCGCCAATGCCAATTGCTATATCGTGCTGCCGCAAGACAGCGGCAGTGTTGCCAGCGGCGAAATAGTGACTATTCAGCCTTTTGGGAAGCTGCTGCAATAGTGCTTAATCCATCGCCACCGCTTTAATTTGGGCAAACAGCTGTTGGCCGGGTTGTAATTGCAGGCGACTGACGGAGCGGCGGCTTAACCTGGCCAATAAGGGTTGTCCGGCCAAACGCAGTAACAACAGTTGATGCCCCGGATGAGGATCGGCCTCAATCTGTTCCAGTTCTACCCTTAAGCAATTATTCACGCTGGAAAATTGCGGTTGCACCAGACTGACTGCCACGTCACGGGCCAGGATCCGGGTGCGGACATTTTGGCCTTCGGCCAGTTGCAGGCGTGAGATCAGTAGCCGCTGGCCATCAGGCAGCTGTAATTCACTCATTTCATCAGCGGTATGCTGCAATACGGTGGCAAGTAGCATCGAGGCGGCATCGGCATCCTGCGCCAGTGGTAAGTCGGGTTGGGTCAGCAGTTGTTGCAATGGCCCCTGCGCCTGAACCTTGCCTTGTTCCAGTAACACCAGATAATCGGCCAGCCGGCAGACTTCATGGATGGCGTGGCTGACATAAATGATTGGAATAGCCAGATGCTGGTGCAGACGTTCCAGATAAGGCAGAATTTCCGCTTTGCTGCGCTGATCCAGAGCCGCCATCGGTTCATCCATCAGCAGTAAGCGTGGGCTGGTTAGCAGGGCACGCGCCATCGCTACCCGTTGCCGTTGTCCGCCTGACAGTTGTTGCGGGTAGCGTGCGAGCAGTGTTTCCAGCCCCATCAGGCTGATGGTTTCGTCCAGTGCGACCTTGCGCTGGGCGGGGGGCAGGCGGCGATAGCCAAACTCAAGATTTTTAGCGACCGTCAGATGCGGAAATAAACTGGCTTCCTGAAAGACATAACCCAGCGGGCGCTGATGTACCGGCACAAAGTGTTGCTGACTTTGCCAGATTTCTCCATTGACCCGCAGCTCGATGCCGGCATGCCGTTCCAGCCCGGCCAGACATCGCAGAATAGTCGTTTTGCCGGAGCCAGAACGGCCAAACAGCGCACTCACACCGCTGCCGGGCAGATCAAGCGTCACGTCCAGTTCAAAATTGCCCTGTTGCAGTTGCAGTCTGGCTTCAATACTCATGCGATACTCACCACTTTAAATTTACGGTTAAGCCCGTATACCAGCAGCAGCAGAGTAAAAGACAATGCCACCAGAATGGCAGCCAGGGTATGGGCGGCGGCGTAGTCCATCGCCTCAACATGGTTGTAAATGGCAATAGAAGCAACCTGAGTCTGTCCCGGAATATTACCGCCAATCATAATAATGACGCCAAATTCGCCCAGGGAATGGGCAAAGGATAACACGGCAGCGGTGAGAAACCCCCTTCGCGATAACGGCAATACCACGTACAGAAAGCGATCCAGCGGAGATGCTCTTAAGGTGGCGGCCACTTCCAGCATCCGGCCACCGGCCGCCTGAAACGCTGCTGTCAGCGGCTGCATCACAAATGGCAGTGAATAGATCATCGACCCGATAACCAACCCGCTGAACGTAAAAGCCAGATGGTTAAAGCCCATGGCTTGCAGGCTGCCGCCAACCCAGCCATGGGGGCCAAGCAGCAGCAACAGATAAAAGCCCAATACTGTCGGTGGCAGCACTAGCGGCAGCATAATCATCGCTTCAATGATGCTGCGACCCCGCCAGCGGGTGTGCGCCAGCCACCAGGCCAGCGGCGTACAGAGCGCTAACAGCAGGCCGGTGCTGATCAGGGCCAGTTTAAAGGTAACCCATAAAGCACTCAGATCATCGGCTGATAGCATTGGTTACTCCCCGTAGCGTTAGTGTGCCGTATTAGTAACACGGTAGCCGGCAGCTTCGATAATGGCAACGGCTTCAACGCTTTGTAGCCAGGTAACAAAGTGTTCGGCGGCGGCCAGCAGTTGTGGATCGGCTGCTGCACGGTTCAGGATCACCGCTTGTTGGATTATCGGTTGGTATAGTTCTGCCGGCGGCAACCAATAAGAGCCGCTGATTTGACCGGCACTGTCTTTAAGCTGCGCCAGCGCGACAAATCCCAACGCTGCGGCACCAGAGGCAATCTGACCATAGGCTTGGGCAATCGACTGGGCCCGCACCAATTTTTGTTGTTGTGCCAGCGGTTGCCACAGTTCCAGTGCAGTCAGCACTTGTTGTGCCGCCAGACCATAGGGCGCGTGGCGTGGTTCTGCCATGCTCAGATGCCGGAAGTGCTGACTGAACAGGATATTGGCCCTGGCATCGATCAGTGTCGGATCGGCAGACCAGAGTACCAGCACGCCTTCAGCATAAGTAAAACGTGAGCCGGACCGGGTGAGCCCGGCCTGTTCCAGGCTTGCCGGCCGCTCACTATCCGCTGAAAAAAACAGATGAAAGGGTGCATCCTGCCGGATTTGGGTGTAGAGCGCGCCGGAGGAGCCGGCGCTGAGTAAAAAGGTCTGAGGCTGTTGTTGCTGATAGCGGCTAATCAGTTGCTGCAGAGTGCCGTGAAAGTTAGCCGTCACGGCGATACGCAGTGGTTCTGTAGTTGGCTGCTCCGCCGCGCTGACAGGGGTAGCCCATAGCCAGCAGAGCAGGGTTAGGATAAAGCGTAACATCAGCTGCATCAGTTTGCCCTCGTTATGGTTTTAGCGAACAGCTTATTGCCAGCGCTTTAATGCAGCTTGATCGCTGACTTTCGCCACAACCCAGTATTCGCCGCTGGACGTGTGTTCTTTTTTCCAGAACGGTGCGCGGTTTTTCAGGTAATCCATAATAAATTCGCCAGCCGCAAAGCCTGCGGCCCGATGCGCACTGGCGACGCCGACAAACACGATTTGCTCGTTGGGTAACAGGGTGCCGACCCGATGGATAATGGTAACCGCGCCCAGTTGCCAGCGCTGCTGTGCCTCGGTTGCGATCTGGGTTAACGCCTGCTCGGTCATGCCCGGATAATGTTCCAGTGTCATGCTTAGCAGCTCTGCCTCTGCCAACTCCCTTACCAGACCCGTAAAAGTGACGACGGCGCCGCAGCGGGCATCTTGCCGCAGCAGCTCGTATTCGCTGGCAACCGAAAAGTCCTGTTGTTGTACCTGTATTCGCAGCGTCATGCTAGCCTCCGGTCACCGGCGGAAAGAAGGCCAGTTCATCGCCGGCAGCAACCGGGTGTGATAAATCGACCAATTGTTGGTTAACGGCACACAGCAGCTCGGCGTTGGCTAGATGTTGCTGCCAGTGCGCAGATTGACTGGCGAGTTTGTTCAGCACCTCGCGCGCGGTCAGGTGCTGCCCAGTGATATCCAGTGTGGTGCTGGCGCAAGCTAAACGTTCGCGCAGCGCGGCAAAAAACAAAATTTTAAGCATCGGCGCTCTCCCATGCAGATTGGTTCTGCTGCAACTCAGGTTGATATTGATAGTGACCGGATTTACCGCCGGTTTTTTCCAGCAAACGTAAATCGCTAATGGTCATTGTTTTATCTACCGCTTTACACATATCGTAAATCGTCAAGGCGGCGACACTGGCGGCGGTCAGGGCTTCCATCTCGACACCGGTACTGCCGCTAAGCTGACAGCAGGCTTCGATACGGATCTGACCGGCGGCCGCATCCAGCTGAAAATCGACACTGACTTTGCTTAACAGCAGCGGATGACAGAGCGGGATCAGGTCGCTGGTTTTTTTGGCCGCCATAATGCCGGCAATGCGCGCAGTGGCCAGCACATCGCCTTTTTTTAGCAGTGCCTGTTCAATCAGCAGAATTACCTCGGGGCGGGTTTGCACCAGGGCGCCGGCGCGGGCCAGGCGTTGGCTGTCGGCTTTAGTGCTAATATCAACCATCGCCGCCGCACCTTGTTGATCGAGATGGGTTAGGGTATTCATGCGCCGGTCTCCGCAGTAGTACAGCCGCTGGCCGGGCTGTTTTTCAGGTGTGGAATAAAATTACAGGGGCCGGTATGGCCATCCAGCTGTGGCAAAATCAGTTGTTGCATCGCCAGGGTGCAGGCGGAGCCTGAGCCCGGCATCGCAAATACTAAGGTGCCATTAGCCAGCCCAGCTAAAGCGCCGGATTGCATTGCCGCCGAGCTGAGTTGCTGCCAGGATAATTGCCGGAACAGCTCGCCAAAGCCCGGTACCGTTTGATCCAATAACGGTGTGACAGCAGCAACGGTGCAATTATCGGCGGCGTAACCGGTACCGCCATTAATCAGAATAGCCTGTACCTCAGCACTGGCGATCCAGCGGCTGAGCAGGGCGCGCAGCTGATAGAGGTTATTCGGCAGTACCGCACGCTCTACCAGTTGATGACCGGCCTGAGTTAACAGCTGACACAGCAGATCGCCGCTGCTGTCATTTTCCGCTGTACGGCTGTCGGAGACGGTCAATACCGCCAGTTGTAGCGGATAAAATTGCCGGGCAATTTTAGTCATGACATGGTTCCTCCAAAACGGCAGCCTGCAGCAGTGCGCTCAGGCACTGCTGCCACTCTGCCGGGGTATTGGTATTAAATAGTTCAGCCGCGGGCGCCGGACGTACTGTGCAGTGCAGTTTTGCCAGCAGTGCTTTAACTGAGCGTTCACCGGCATCCAGTTGCTGTTCGATCAGGAGCGCCAGCTTGGGGGCGGGGCGCAGCGCCAGTGGCAGCGGCCAATCGCGAAAGCAAACTGCTTGTTCGTTGTCGCCGGGCATTAATAGTTGCAGGCTGCTGGCGCTAAGCAGCGGTAAATCAATCGGCAGTACCAGCAACACCGGCTCAGTACAATAGCGCAGTGCAGCCGCGATACCGGCCAGTGGCCCCTGACCAGGCCTGAGATCCTGAATATAAGTCGTGCCGGGCTGATTGCGACTAAGCAGAATCTGGCTGGCGCCGGCTTGCTGCGCCAGTTGCTGCATATGTTGCAGCAAGCTTAGCTTACCCAGGCGCAGTTCGGCTTTATCCTGTCCCATCCGACGGGATTGGCCACCAGCTAAAATCAGGGCGCTAAATGACATTGGTTACTCCAGCATGCTGTTGTAGACAAGACTGCGTCTTAGCCGCCAATTTGCGCTAAATGCCGGGTGCTGCCACTGTGCTGCTGTTGCAGTTGATGGCTCTCGGCTTTACCGGCTACTGCTTGCTGCAGAAAGCGCTCCAAGGGCGCACTGTGCTCACTTTGCAGTAAGCTGCGTAGATCCTGATAGCTGTCGGTAAACAGGCACAGATATAACTGGCCTTTGCTGGACACCCGCAGGCGATTGCAATCGGCACAGAAATCTTTGCTGTAGGGCATAATCAGGCCTATGCGGCCCTGATAGTGCGGATGAGCATATTCCAGCGCCGGGCCATCACTCAGGCCTTTTGGCAGTAACTGCCAGCCTTGGGTTTCCAACTGCTGCTGAATGCTGGCGCCGCTTAAATGCTGTCGCTGATAGAAGTTGAGGTTGTCATTGGTGCGCATCAGCTCGATAAAGCGCAGCGACACGTCCTGCTGTTTTACAAAACTAAGAAAATCCGGCAACGCCAACGCATTATGCTGCTTTAACAGCACCGTATTGATTTTGACTTGCTGAATGCCAACGGCTTTGGCTGTGGCGACACCGGCCAGGATGTCGGCCAGTTTGTCCTGGCCTGTAACCAGATGAAAGGTTGCCGCGTCCAGGCTATCGATACTGACATTAACTGCATCCAACCCTGCAGCTTGCCAGGCGGCGGCATCACGTTTTAAGCGATAACCATTAGTCGTCAGGGCGACTTTTTCGATGCCGGGTACGGCCTTACAGGTGGCGATAATTTCCGTTAAATCTTTACGGAGCGAAGGTTCACCACCGGTGATCCGCACTTTGCGGGTGCCGAGGCGGGCAAAGGCAGTAACCAGGCGGCGGATTTCCGGCAGTGTCAGCTCGCCGGCCCGGGAGTCGCAATCAGTGCCATCGGGCAGGCAGTAAGTGCAGCGAAAGTTACAGCTTTCGGTTACGGAGAGCCGTAAATAGGTAAAACGGCGCTGATACGCATCAATAAGCATACTAATGACACCTTTCCAGGTTGGGAGGTGAGGCCGTTTCCCGCCACACCCGGTGGTATTATTACCACGGCACACCGTTCATACCTGCAGGCAGGGTTAGAGCCGGTGGCTTCGGCGTTGTGTAGTAAGCTTAAAGTAGTGAAGCAGCTTTTGTTATTGCCATGAAGGAGCGTTTGGCTACCCCTTTGGGGGTAGCGGATTAGCTTGCCGCGAGCTGGCTGCTCTGCGCTAGTAATGGTGCCAGCTCTGTCGCCGGCACCGCCGGTGAAACCAGAAAGCCCTGACCGGTGTCGCAGCCGGCCGCCAGCAGAAAGTCGCGCTGCGCCTGCTGCTCGATACCCTCGGCAATGACTTCTAAGCCCAATGCCTTGGCCATAGCGATAATGGCCAGGGTGATCTGACTATCACTTTCACTTTGCGGTAAATCGCGGATAAAGCTGCGATCAATTTTTAGCGCATCCAGCGGTAAGCGGCGCAGATAAGATAATGACGAGTAGCCGGTACCAAAGTCATCAATCGACAGCCGCAAGCCCAGGGCTTTGAGTTCCGTCAATACACTTAAGGTATAGTCGGCGTGCTCCGGAATTAAGCAGCTTTCGGTTAGCTCCAGCTCCAGCAGGGACGCGTTGATATCACTTTGCTGCAAAATTGCCCGTAGCCGGGGCAGAAAATCGCTTTCAGCCAGCTGTAATGCCGAAATATTAACTGCCACCGGCAGCGCCCGCTCACCCCAGCGCCTCAGTTGATGACAAACCTGACGTAATACCTGTTCGCCCAATTGATGAATTAGCCCAAGTTTTTCCGCCAGTGGAATAAACAGCGCTGGTGAAATCATCCCCAGCTCCGCATCCTGCCAGCGCACCAGCGCTTCCAGGCCGATAATATCGCCACTCTGTAACGCAAATTTGGGCTGATAATAGACCTGTAGCAGTTGCTGACGCAGTGCCAGGCGCAGGGCTTGCTCCAGTTTTAGTTCTTCTTCATTTTGTAAGCCGCTACTGGCCTGATAAAAACTAAACTGATTACGGCCGGCACTTTTTGCCTGATACATGGCAACATCAGCATGTTTGACTAACAGCTCGGCATTATGACCATCTTTCGGATAAACGCTGATGCCAATACTGGTGGTTAAGAAAAACTCTTGTTCCAGCAACTGCACCGGCCGTTCAAACTGCGAAATCAGTCGCTGTGCCAGCCGCTCCAGCGATTTCACACAACTGACTTCCGGGATCAAAATAGTAAATTCATCACCACCAATACGCGCCACCGATTCTCCTTCGCGCACCGTGGCCTGTAAGCGCCTTGCTACTTCTTTTAATGCCTGATCGCCGGCCAGATGCCCCAGCGTATCGTTAATCCGTTTAAATAAATCTAAATCGAGAAACATCACCGCCAGCGTGTGTTGATGGCGATGGGCATTGGCCAGTGCCAGTTGTAGCCGATCGAAAAACATCCGCCGGTTCGCCAAGCCGGTAAGCTCATCCATATAGGCCAGTTGGTGAATTTTTTCTTCCTGCTGTTTGCGCTCGGTAATATCGCTAAAAATTGACGCATATTGCGTAATCTGGCCATCTTCGGCGCGAATGGCCGTAATGCTTAGCCACTGTGGATAAAGCTCGCCATTTTTACGCTTATTCCAGATTTCACCTTGCCAGTGGCCTTGCTCGAGCAGAGTCTGCCACATGCGGCGGTAAAAATCGGTAGTATGCAAACCGGAGCTGAGCAAGCGTGGGGTTTGACCCATTGCCTCTTCCTTGCTGTAGCCGGTCAGCTTAGTAAAGCTGGGATTCACCGACTGAATAAAGCCATGCTGATCGGTGATCATAATGCCGTCCATCGACGCATCAATCACTTTATGTGCCAGCCGTAAATAGTCGGCCGAAGTACGTAGTGCGTTATCGCGATCGCGTAGCTCCGTTTTTAGCTGTTCAATATAGGCATATTCAACATTGCGCAGAATGGCACTAAAAGACAGTAAACCACAAATATTGTCATCTTTGGTGACGCCAAGATGACGAATGCCATGCTCGGTTAACTGTTCTACCGCTTGCAGCAGCGTCAATTCCGGCGCTACCGTTAGTAGTGGTCGGCTGGCCAGCTCGCCTATTGATGACACGTCACAGTTCTCTGCCAGTAAACGCACCAAATCGCGTTCAGTGACCAACCCGTAATCATCAGCGCCAAAGCAAATAATGGCGGCGTCAGCGCGGTGATGGCGCATTTCCGCCACTGCTTCAGCCAAAGGCAAGGCGGCAGCCAAATGCAGCGGTGCCTTGTCAACACAGCTGCCAACGTCCCGAAAGCGCAGATAAAATTCAATTTTTTGCTGGCGGATAATATCGCTTTGCGTCAGTAACCCTATCGGCCGTTGTTGTGGGTCCACTACCAGCAAGCGGCGGATATTATGATTCAGCATTAAACTGGCTGCACCGCTAACCCGGGTCAAACCACTGGCACTGATCACCGGTGATGACATCACTGAGCCAACCTTGATCTCTGACGGTTTGCTGCCGGCAAAGTCTAGTTTCCGGGTGTCAGCTTCGGACCAGATGCCAGTGATCTGACCTTGCTCTTCTACCAAAATACAGCTGACGCCATGGCTGCGCATCAGCTTTGCCGCTTGTTGCAGGCTGGTTTGTGGCGGGCAGGTTAGCAAGGGCTTTTTAATCAGCTCAGCGATGGTCGGCTCGGCGTCGGTATTTTCAGTACCTAATAACAGCTCAGACATAGATTGCTCAATGTAGCAGTAAGATGGCGGTAGTATAAAAGTATCAGTTTAAGGGTTATTGATCTGGAACAAGGCTGCTTAAGAAGTGAACACAGAGATTGGACTGACCAGTATATGAAGAAAGAGTGATTTAGTCAGCTGGTGAAGCTTGCGCTGGATCAATGCAAGGTGAAAATAGCCGGTTAAAATCGGCGCCCTGATCCTGACTGAGACCCTATTGATGTTTAAACCTGAACTCTTATCACCCGCCGGCAGTTTAAAAGCAATGCGGCTGGCCTTTGCCTATGGTGCCGATGCCGTTTATGCCGGCCAGCCACGTTACAGCTTGCGGGTACGCAATAATGAGTTTGATTTAGCGGCGCTGGAGACAGGGATCAACGAAGCCCATGCCTTGGGTAAGCGCTTTTATGTGGTCGTGAATATCGCACCACATAATAGCAAGTTGACCACCTTTGTCCGCGATATGCAGCCGGTGGTGGCGTTAAAGCCGGATGCGCTGATTGTGTCTGATCCTGGCGTGATTTATTTGCTGCGGCAGCATTTTCCGGAGCAGCCGCTACATTTATCGGTGCAGGCCAATACTGTTAACTGGGCGGCGGTAAAGTTCTGGCAAACGCAGGGGGTGGAGCGGGTGATTCTGTCACGCGAATTATCTGTCGAGGAAATTGCTGAAATCCGCCGTGAAGTGCCGGAAATGGAGCTGGAGGTCTTTGTGCATGGCGCGCTCTGTATGGCCTATTCCGGGCGTTGTTTGCTCTCGGGTTATATCAATAAGCGGGATCCGAATCAGGGCACCTGTACTAACTCCTGCCGCTGGCCCTATCAGGTGCATGCCGCAGTAGAAGATGAGGTCGGGCAATTTAAGCCGATCAGTACCCCGGCGCTGCTGGAAGAGCAAGGGCGGCCCGGTGAACTGATGACCATCGACGAAGATCTGCATGGCACCTATATTCTGAACTCAAAAGACTTACGCGCGGTTGAGCATGTGCAGGCGTTAACCGCTATGGGCGTGCATTCCCTGAAAATTGAGGGCCGCACCAAGTCACCTTATTATGTTGCCCGTACCGCTCAGGTGTATCGCAAGGCGATTGATGATGCGGTGGCCGGCAAGGCTTTTGATAGCAAGCTGTTAAGTGAATTGCAAGGCATGGCTAATCGTGGTTTTACGGAGGGCTTTTTACGTCGCCATAAGCCGCAGGATACGCAAAATTATGATACCAGTCACAGTGTGGGTGAGCAGTTACTGGTTGGCGAATTTATCGCTGAGCAGGATAGCGAAGGTTTTGCCTTACTGGAGGTAAAAAACCAGTTTGCGGTTGGCGATCAGCTGATTCTAATGATGCCAAAGGGCAATCAAATCTTCCGACTGGAAGCACTGCGTAATCAGCAGGATCAGGAGCTGCTGCTGGCACCCGGTGCTTGTTATCAGCTGAAAGTAAAGTTGCCGGAGCAGGTTCTATTGCAGCATGCGATGTTGCTAAAACAGCTACCCGTTCCCAGTGCGGCAACAGCCGGTTTAGCGACCGAGATTGCTTAAGATGACGGCCGTTATTGAGGTAAGTTGCATTAATTGTGATATGTGTGTGCCGGAGTGTCCAAACGAGGCCATTAGCATGGGGCCTCTGCACTATCAGGTCGATCCGGCACGCTGCACCGAGTGCGTTGGGTTTTACGATAAACCAACCTGTATTGAAGTTTGCCCGATTGATTGTATCGAAATTGTCAGTTAACACTGTGCTTGCATTGATGTAGTGCGATGTCTAATATGTTGTAACCAAAGGGCAGCAGTTAGCCAAACTATGCAAGCACGCTTCAGTACCGAGGAAATTTTCCGGCAATTAGCCGATGTGTTAACACAGAGCGGCTATCCGGATTTTTTACCCACCTTGGTACAGCGATTGGCCGAAATTCTTGACGTTGAATACTGTCTGATTGCTGAAGCCACAGCGACCTCAACCGAAGCCCGCACCATAGCGCTGTGGGGCCAGGGCCAGCTGCTCGATAATATCACTTACCCGCTGAAGGGCACGCCCTGCGAAACCGTGCCGGAGCGCGAGCCTTGTGTTTATGCACAGGGCGTTTGTCAGGTATTTCCGGATGATGTACTGCTGGTTGACCTGGGGGTCGAAAGCTATCTTGGTATGCCGATTTTAAACACCAGTGGTCAGAAGATGGGTATTCTGAGCATTATGGCGACCAAACCACTACAAATGCCGGAAATCGGTCGCGAAGTGCTGCGGATTGCGGCAGCCCAAGTGGGTGCTGAGCTCGAGCGCACGCAGAGCGAACGCTTTATCCGGAAATTGACCTATCGGGATAACGTCACACAACTGCCTAACCGGGCGCATTTGCTGGAAAAACTGCAAAACTGGCCGAAAGCTGATGTCTCGAAAGCTGCACTGGGTCTGGCGTTAATTGATATCAGCCGTTTTAAAGAACTGAATGATCTGTTTAGCTTTAAAGTCGGTGATGAGTTATTAGCGGCCGTAGCCGGCCGCTTGCGCCAGGATTTACCAGAGAGCTGTTATCTGGCGCGCTATTCTGCCGATCAATTTGCGCTGCTCAGCCCGGTGTATTCTGTGCGGGAGCTGGAGCAATTATGCCGGCAGGTACAAAAGCTGTTTATGTGGCCCTTTCATTGTGCCGGTAAGGATTTTGCGCTGCATGTAAATTTGGGTTGTGCCCTGGTTGCCAGCGATGAATTAAATGGTCCGGAATTGCTGCGGTTTGCCAGCATTGCGCTGGCCGAGGCGAAGAGCAGTGGTGGTGGGCTGAAAGTATTCGAGCCGTCGATGAGCCAGGCACTGAGTCAGCGGCAAATCGTGCTGGAGCGCTTTATGCTGGCGCTACGCAGTGGCAAACTCAGTTTGCACTATCAGCCGCAGATCGATTTAGCCAGTTGTCAGCTTTCCGGCGCCGAGGCGCTGTGTCGCTGGTATGATGAGGAATGGGGTTGGGTGCGGCCGGATACCTTTATTCCGCTGGCGGAAGAGCGCGGCCTGATGCCGGAGCTGGGAAACTGGGTAATGCAAACCGCCTGCCGGCAACTGAATTTATGGCAGCAAAGAGGTTATCGTTTACCCGGACGCCTATCAGTTAACGTTTCGGCCCGGCAATTGGATAATGAACAACTGGTCAGTGATTTTGCGACTTGCAGTAGTGGTATTACACCTACTCAGATAGAACTGGAAGTCACCGAATCGTTGATTATGGAAAATGCGGAGCGTTCGCTGCGACAAATGGCCGAGTTAGAAGCCATGGGTTTCAGCTGGGCCATTGATGATTTTGGAACCGGCTATTCTTCGCTGGCTTATCTGACCCGTTTTCGTGCCTCCACGCTAAAGATTGACCGAGCCTTTATCAATAATATCCCCGGTGATCACCATCATAATATGGTGGTAAAAACCATTCTGGCGATGGCAAAAAGTCTGGATATGCTGACCATTGCCGAAGGGGTGGAAACGGCAGAGCAGGCGGCTTATCTGTTGCAGCTCGGCTGTGCCCGGGCGCAGGGCTACCATTTTGGTAAGCCGGTACCGGCCGATGAGTTTGCTGAGCGTTGGTTAAAGCCGCTGGCAGTAAAATCCTGAGCTCCAAGATCCTAAGCCTAAATCCTGATAACTTTCTAAGTGTAGTGTTAAAGCGCACTACTCTGGCTACAGAGCTGTTGCAGTACCGGCAAGGCCGGATGGGCGTTGTCACTGCGATAGGCCAGGGCAATGGTGCGCTCCAGCTGCAGGCCGGCAATGGGTTTTAACGCCACATCACTACGCTCTAGCAAGTTGTCAAAATCCGGTACCAGCGCACAACCCACCCCGGCCGATACCAGGCCCAAGGCATATTCTATGGTTTGAATATCAGCACGGATCGCCGGCTGAATATTGCGCCGGCTTAGCTGCGGGTACAGTAAATCCCAGGCATCACAGGGCGTGCGTTTAATCAGTGGCAGGTCCTGAAAATCGTCCAGTGTCAACTGCGATTGCAGGCTGAGCGGCCAGGCCGGTGGCAGTGCCAATAAATAGCGGTCCCGCCAGATCGGTTGTAATACTTCACCACCTTGTTGCTGCGCCGGGGTAATAATCCGCGCATCGCAAGGCGCATCCGGCTCGACCAGGTGCAGTTCCAGCCCCGGCACTTGCTGGCTAAACTCACGCAGCAGTGCACTCATCCGCTCGACGCCCAGGGCGCGGATCAAGCCTAGGCGAAAACGTACCTTGGCAGCCGGGGCCTGAAACGAGGCTTTTAGCGAGGCCAGCTGTGCCAGTAACTTACCGGCATGGCCATACAGCTTATCGCCTTCCTCCGTTGGGGTAACCCCTTTGGGCAGGCGCAGAAATAAACTCACTCCCAACTCCTGCTCTAACTGCAACAGGGCCGCCGATAACGAGGGTTGGGCGACACAGCATTGGCGCGCCGCAGCGCTGATACTGCGCTGTTCATAGACCGCAACAAAGTATTTGAGTTGGCGAATATCCATAGTTAAAAGCTATAGCATCTACAGAATTAATATATTTTAACTTTATATCAGGCCGCAGTAGAGTGAGCAACAGAGTAAGACGTTTTGGCGTTAACTGTCGGTTATTACAGCGAATGTCAGGCGTTTCCCATGACATAATGAGGTGTAAGATGGCGCGTCCACAATTTGACTGGCAAGATCCGTTTCAATTTTCCCAACTGTTAACCGAAGAAGAGCGGCTGATCCGTGATACCGCCCATCAGTATTGTCAGGAACGCTTACAAACCCGGGTGTTAATGGCCAACCGCGAAGAGCATTTTCACCGTGAAATTATGAATGAGCTCGGCGAATTAGGCTTGCTTGGCGCGACCTTGCCGGAAAAATATGGCTGCTCAGCCGTTAACTACGTCAGCTATGGCCTGGTCGCGCGCGAAGTGGAGCGGGTGGACAGCGGTTATCGCAGTGCCATGAGTGTGCAATCCTCGCTGGTGATGCATCCGATCTACGAATATGGCACCGAAGCGCAGCGCATGAAATATCTGCCCAGGCTGGCGACCGGTGAGTGGGTAGGCTGCTTTGGTTTAACCGAGCCGGATGCCGGCTCCGATCCGGCCAGTATGCGCACTACCGCCAAACGGATTGACGGCGGTTATCTGCTTAACGGCAGCAAGATGTGGATCACTAATAGCCCGATCGCCGATGTGTTTGTAGTATGGGCTAAGCTGGACGGTGAAATTCGCGGCTTTGTGCTGGAAAAAGGCATGGCCGGTTTGTCGGCACCAAAAATTGAAGGCAAGTTCTCACTGCGTGCCTCTATTACCGGTGAAATCGTGATGGATAATGTCGCCGTGCCGGAAGATGCCTTACTACCTAATGTCAGTGGCCTGAAAGGCCCCTTTGGCTGTCTGAATAAAGCCCGTTACGGCATTGCCTGGGGCGCACTGGGTGCGGCCGAGTTTTGCTGGCATGCGGCGCGGCAATATACGCTGGATAGGATCCAGTTTGGCCGGCCGCTGGCGCAAACCCAATTAGTACAAAAGAAACTGGCCGATATGCAAACCGAGATTAGCATTGGCTTGCTGGCCTGCTTACAGGCCGGCCGCTTAATGGATGCCGGTTTGCTGCCACCAGAAACTATTTCGCTGATTAAACGTAATTCCTGTGGCAAAGCACTGGAGATTGCCCGCATCGCCCGCGATATGCACGGCGGTAATGGTATTGCCGATGAATACCATGTTATTCGCCATGTGATGAACCTCGAGGCGGTGAATACCTACGAAGGTACCCATGATGTGCATGCGCTGATCCTGGGCCGTGCCCAGACCGGCTTGCAAGCCTTTAGCTAAGCCGGAGGCCAGCATGACCGAAGCCTTGCACCCCTGGTTGCAGGGGTTTTTGGCGCGCATCGAACAAGGCGCCTTACCCACACCACACTGGCCGGACAGTCTGAGCGATAGCGATCTGTACCGGCTGTGGCACAGCCAGCTTTGCAGCCGGCTGCTGGATTTACAGTCACGCTTACTGCAAGCCAAAGGCCAGAGTTTTTATACCATTGGCAGTGCTGGCCATGAGGCTAATGCTGCGGTGGCCGCAGCACTGCGCCTGAGCGATCCGGCATTTTTACATTACCGCAGCGGCGCCTTTTTTATTGAGCGTAGCAAGCAGCTACCCGGCAGTACACCGCTGTATGATATGTTGTTGTCGTTTTGTGCTTCCAGTGAAGATCCGATCTCCGGCGGCCGGCATAAGGTGCTGGGTAGCCTGGCACTGAATATTCCGCCGCAAACCAGTACCATTGCTTCGCAATTACCCAAAGCGGTCGGCACGGCCTTTGCCATTGATCTTAGTAAGCGGCTTGGCCAGCCCGGTAACTGGCCGGAAGATGCGATAGTGGTCTGTAGCTTTGGTGATGCCTCGGCCAACCACTCGACGGCACAGGGCGCCATTAACTCAGCCTGTTGGGCGGCTTATCAGCATGTGCCGCTGCCGATTTTGCTGGTCTGTGAAGACAATGGCCTGGGGATCTCCACCCCGACACCGCAAGGCTGGATCGAACAAAGCCTGGCTGAGCGGCCAGAGCTGCGCTACTTTGCCGCTGATGGCAGCGATTTAGCCGAAACACTGCGCGTCGCCAAGGCGGCCGCACACTATGTCCGCAGCAAACGCGCACCGGCACTGCTGCATCTATCGACGGTACGCTTATTTGGTCATGCCGGCGCCGATGCGGAAGTGGCCTATCGCAGCAAACAGCAAATTGAAAGCGAGCTGGAGCAGGACCCGTTATTAGCCAGCAGCGGTATGCTACTCAGTCGCGGCACCTTATCGCAGGCTGCACTGTTACAAAGTGTGCAGCAGCTGGCGGCGCAAATTGCCCGCGTGGCTGCCGTGGCCAGTAGCCGGCCCAAACTGACCAGCGCGGCCGCTGTGATGGCCTCGATTGCGCCGAATTATCCCGCTTTACCGACACCGCCATTGCCGCTGCCAGCTGTGCGACAGGCGTTATTTGCCTTTGACCAGCATAACCTGGGTAAAGGCCAGCATTTAGCCAAGCTGTTAAACTGGGCGCTGCACGATCTCTTTGCGCAATACCCGCAAACCCTGCTATTTGGCGAAGATGTCGGCAAAAAAGGCGGCGTTTATGGCGTATCGCAGCATTTGGTCCATGCTTTTGGCGCCAACAGAGTGATTAATACCTTGCTCGATGAGCAAAGTATTCTCGGGCTGGCGATTGGACTGGCGCAGCAGGGCTTTTTGCCTATTCCGGAAATTCAGTTTCTGGCCTATGTGCATAATGCCGAGGATCAGATCCGTGGTGAAGCGGCAACGCTGCCGTTTTTCTCCAATGGCCAGTACCATAATGCGATGGTGATCCGTATAGCGGGTCTGGCCTATCAGCGCGGCTTTGGTGGCCACTTTCACAATGATAATTCCTTTGCGGTGTTTCGCGATATTCCGGGCATTATTCTGCTCTGTCCGTCTAACGGTGCTGATGCGGTGCTGCTATTACGCCAGGCGGTTGAGCTGGCCTATCAGCAAAAGCGGCTGGTGATCCTGCTCGAGCCGATCGCGCTCTATATGACGCGGGATCTGCTACACCCTGGCGATGGCTTATGGCTTTGTCAGTACCCAGAGCCTGAGCAACCGTTGCCAGCGCTCGGCGAGCCGGCGGTTTATGGCGAGGGTGAGCAGCTGGCGGTCATTAGCTACGCTAATGGTTATTATTTAAGTCGCCAGGCGTTAGCGGAATTGCCGCAGCAGGCAGCGGACATCCGCTTACTTGACCTGCGCTGTCTGGTGCCGCTGCATATCGATGCCATTATTCAGGCGCTGGGCCCTTGTCGCAAAATTCTGCTGGTGGATGAATGCCGCCGTCGCGGTTCACTCAGCGAAGAACTGTTTACACTGCTGCATGAAGCGCGGCCCGGGTTTTATCAGATCCAGCGTATTACCGCTGAAGACAGCTTTATTCCACTGGGGGCGGCCGCCTATCAGGTGCTGCCATCGAAAGCGCAAATCAGCAGTGCCATGCAGCAGTTACTGACTGCGGAGGTATTAGTATGAGTGGTAAAAAAACCGCCGTCGTCGTTTGCCCCGGTCGTGGCAGCTATAACCGCACTGAGCTGGGCTATCTGAAACAGGTCGCCGCCGACCGTAGCTGGCTTAAGCAATTTGATACTGTGCGGGAGCAGCTCGGGTTAAGCACGGTAACGGCACTGGATCAGGCGCCGGCCTTTAGTAGTCGCGAGCATTTAAAAGCCGAGAATGCGGCAGCACTGATTTATGGCTGTGGCATCGCCGATTTTGCGGCCATTTATCGCGAACAGGTAGAGATCGTGGCGGTAACCGGCAATTCGATGGGTTGGTATACTGCGCTCGGCTGTGCCGGTGTCTGGCAGGGCGACAGTCAGATGCAGCTGGTCACCGGTATGGCGCAGCTGACGGCGGAGGCGGCCGGGGCGCAGTTTATCTATCCGCTGGTTAATAGCGACTGGCAGCCCGATGCCGTAAAGCAACGCGCCGTAGCAGAGCAGCTATGGCAGCATCAGGGTGCGCTCTTTATGTCGATTGTGTATGGTGGTTACGCGGTACTGGCGGGGACGCAGCAGGCTGTGCAAGCCGCGATGCAGGCCCTGCCGCCCTGTGATGAGCGTTTTCCGCTATTGTTACCCGGCCATGCCGCCTTTCATAGCCCACTGATGCAGCCGGCCTCAGATCAGGCGATGAGTCGTTTTTCCGAGCAACTGTTTCACCCGCCGCAAATCCCGCTGATTGATGGCCGCGGCCAGATTTGGCCTGCCGGTTTAGCCCAGGCCACGGCACTAAAAGCCTATACCCTTGGCGATCAGGTCTGTCAGACCTATCACTTTAGTAAGGCTATCGAGGTAGCAGTAAAAGAGTTTGCGCCGGACCATCTGATCTTACTCGGCCCTGGCAGTAGCCTTGGTGGCGCAGTCGCACAAAGTCTGATTGCTGTTAACTGGCACAACTGGCAAAACAAAGCCGATTTTAGTCAGGCGCAGCAGGCAGCATCCCCCTTTGTGCTTAGTATGGGGCTACCGGAGCAGCGCAAGCTGCTTTGCTAATCTCAAAGAAATCTGCGACTATCTGTTCGGTTAAATATGGCCAGTGTCTGAGGAGCTCACTCCTGACACTGGCGACAATTAGTATTGCTCACGGAGGGCAGAATGAGTGACAAAATGGAAGCACGACAGCTTGGCGGTTGGCTAATTTTGGTTGGAATTGGCATTGTTGTCAGCCCGTTTAAAATTAGTCTGTTAATCTACAATACCTATCCTGAACTCTTTAATGTCGATATTTGGCGGACACTGACTAGCCCAGAGAGTGCTCATTACAACCCGTTTTGGGCGCCGTTTATTTTTACCGAACTGGCCATTAACTGTAGTTTAGTGTTGGGGTGGCTGGTGATTGGCTATAAATTCTTTCTGCGACGTCAGGGGTTTCCGAAATGGTATATCGGTATTGCTTTGTTTACGTTGGTTTTTATTTTTCTTGATGCCTTAGCGCTAAAACTAATTTTGCCAGATGAGCCGCTGTTTAATAAAAATACCAGCACGGAGTTTATTCGTTCGTTAATCATGGTTCTGATTTGGGTGCCTTATATGCTGTTCTCGACCCGGGTTAAAGCCACCTTCGTTCGTTAGTCTTGCACCTGCTGCATTACTTTTCGATGCAGTGCGACATGACTGCTACACTTTATCCCATGCCTGACGCTATTAAACGCAAGCTGGAATTTTTGCGCTTGATAACATACAGTCGTGTATGTATATTGTTGGGCAAGGTAGGATTGGCAAAATCCGCCTGACATAATTTCTTCAATCTTCAGGGGCAAGCATGCAGCAATTTCAAGTTATTCTGCGCAAGAGCAGCGTTTTCGCGATCCTAATCGGGCTGTTAAGTGGCTGCAGTGAACCGGCTCCGCAAGCGCAAGCCGCGCCGGGGTTACCGGAAGTCGGGGTCTATCAAATCCAGTCTCAGTCGTTAGCACTGGTCACCGAATTACCCGGCCGTACCACCGATTTCAGACAAGCAGAAATCCGGCCACAGGTCAGCGGTATCCTGCAAAAGCGGCATTTTACCGAAGGGCAGCAAGTAAGCGCCGGTGAGCTGTTATATCAAATCGATCCGGCGCCTTATCAGGCGGCACTCGCCACCGCCGAGGCTAATTTAAGCCGGGCACAGGCGGCCGCAACCAATGCTCAGCAGCGTCTGAAGCGGTTACAGGGGCTGATAGCTTCGCAAGTGGTTAGCCAGCAAGATGTTGACGATGCCCGCGCCACCGTACTGCAAGCCGAAGCGGAAGTGCAAGCCGCAGCCGCACAGCGACAAGCTGCTCGTATCAATTTGGATTACACCCGCATTACCGCTCCCATCGCCGGTCAGATTGGCCGTTCGATGGTTACTGAAGGCGCACTGTTAACAGCAAATCAGGGCGAAGTATTAGCCACTATCCGGCAACTTGATCCTATCTACGTTGATTTAACGCAATCCAGTAGCGAATTGCTGCAATTACGGCGGCAATTAACCGGTACGCAGCAACAGGCTGTCAGCGTCAAGTTGGCGCTGGAAGATGGCAGTCAGTATCCGGCTGCGGGTGAGTTACAGTTCTCAGAAGCCAGTGTTGATCCCAGCACCGGTATGGTGACCTTAAGAGCGGTGTTCCCGAATCCGGATAGGCTGTTATTACCCGGTATGTTTGTCCGTGCCAGTCTGGCGCAGGCTGAACAGGCCAATGTTGTACTAGTACCACAAGCCGCAGTACAGCGTTTGCCGAAAGGCGCGACTCAGGTCCTGGTGGTGAATAACGAGCAACAGGTTGAAGCCCGGCAAATCACGCTCGGTCGCAGTTATCAACAGTACTGGGTAGTACAGGATGGGCTGGCCGCGGGTGAACGGGTAATCGTTGCCGGCCTGCAAAAAGTGCAGCCGGGTGCTCAGGTTAATGCTGTAGCAGTACAGGAGTAACAGATGGCGAATTTCTTTATCAGCCGGCCGATTTTTGCCTGGGTTATCGCCATCGTTATTATGCTGGCCGGTGCCTTGTCGATTATGCAGCTGCCGGTAGAGCAATACCCGCGTATTGCACCGCCTGCGGTAACCATTTCTGCCAGCTATCCAGGTGCTTCGGCACAAACGGCTGAAGATGCGGTTACCCAGGTGATTGAGCAATCGATGACCGGTTTAGATAATCTGATGTATATGTCGGCGCAAAGTGATTCGTCTGGCAATATCAGTTTAACTCTGACCTTTGAAACCGGTACCAACGCCGATATCGCGCAGGTGCAGGTACAAAACAAGTTACAGCAGGCCATTCCGTTACTGCCACAGGAAGTACAGCAACAAGGGGTGCGGGTCGCTAAATCCAATGGTGCCTTCTTGATGGTAGTCGCCTTTATCTCGGCTGACGGCAGTTTAAGCCGCGATGATATTGCCGACTATGTGGTGGCGAACGTCCGCGATCCGCTCAGCCGTACCCCGGGCGTCGGTAATGTCACGGTATTTGGTAGCCAGTATGCGATGCGGATTTGGCTCGATGCTGCCAAATTAAACCAGTTTAATCTGACGCCGGCCGATGTTACGGCGGCGGTTAGGGT
The DNA here is from genome assembly GCF_001441695.1 of Alishewanella sp. WH16-1. Taxonomy (NCBI): domain Bacteria; kingdom Pseudomonadati; phylum Pseudomonadota; class Gammaproteobacteria; order Alteromonadales; family Alteromonadaceae; genus Alishewanella; species Alishewanella sp. WH16-1. Next base: position 86,231 of record NZ_LCWL01000092.1, read on the forward strand.
GCAGAATAATCAGGTCACCGCCGGTCAGTTAGGCGGCGCACCGGCATTGCCCGGTCAGCAGTTTAATGCACCGATACTGGCGCAAACCCGCTTAACCTCAGCCGAAGAATTTGCCGATATTCTGCTGCGGGTTAATGCCGACGGTTCCACCGTAAAATTGGGTGATGTAGCCCGGGTTGAGCTCGGTGGTGAAAACTATTCCATTATGGGCCGTTTTAACGGTCAGGAAGCAACCGGTATTGCGATAGAGTTAGCGACTGGTGCTAACGCTCTGGATACGGCAGCGGCCGTGCGGCAGCGGTTGGAAGAGTTAAAACCTTACTTTCCGGCAGGTCTGGCGACGGAAATTCCGTATGACACCACGCCCTTTGTCGAAATCTCGATTACCTCAGTGGTACAAACGCTGATTGAAGCGGTGATCCTGGTATTCCTGGTGATGTATCTGTTCTTGCAGAATTTCCGCGCGACCCTGATCCCAACCCTGGCAGTGCCAGTGGTGTTACTGGGTACCTTTGGCGTGATGGCTGCCTTTGGCTTTTCGATTAATACCCTGACGATGTTTGGTATGGTACTGGCCATAGGTTTATTGGTTGACGATGCAATCGTGGTGGTGGAAAACGTTGAGCGGGTAATGACCGAAGAAGGTTTGCCACCGGAGGAAGCAACCCGTAAGTCGATGGGGCAGATCACCGGTGCACTGATTGGTATAGGTCTGGTGTTGTCGGCTGTCTTTGTACCGATGGCATTCTTTGGTGGCGCGACCGGTGCCATCTATAAACAGTTCTCCATCACTATCGTGACAGCGATGGCGCTGTCGGTGCTGGTAGCATTAATTTTTACTCCAGCGCTATGTGCCACCATGTTGAAAGCCGGTCATGCACCATCTAACAAGGGCTTCTTCGGTTGGTTTAACCGTAACTTCGATCGCAGCAATAAAGGCTATCAGCGCGGTGTGGCTGCCATGTTAAAGCGGCCCGGCCGCTCCATGCTAGTGTACGGAGCTATTGTTGCCATTATGGCGGTGATGTTTATACGGCTGCCTACCTCGTTTCTGCCGGAAGAAGACCAGGGTATTTTCTTGTCGATCGTACAATTACCTGCTGGCGCCAGTTTAGAGCGCACTGAAGCGGTCATGGACAAAATCAGTGCCCACTATCAGCAGGATCCGGCCGTCATTTCAGCGTTCACCGTTAGTGGCTTTAGCTTCGCTGGCCGTGGGCAGAATGTCGGTTTGGCTTTTGTGCGGCTGAAAGATTGGTCAGAGCGTGGTCCGGAGGACAGCGTGCAGGCGGTGATTGGCCGGGCCTATGGTTTCTTTAGTACGATTAAAGAAGCGCAGGTATTTGCCTTTAACCTGCCACCTATTGCCGAACTGGGACGGGCAACCGGCTTTAACCTGTACCTGCAGGACCGTGGTGGCCTTGGCCATGAAGCCCTGCTTAACGCCCGTAATCAGTTATTGGGCATGGCGGCACAGGAACCGACATTAATGCAGGTGCGGCCCAATGGTATGGAAGATGCTGCTCAGCTAAAAATTGAGGTGGATCAGCTAAAAGCTCAGGCACTGGGGGTATCCTTAAGCGAAATTAACCAGACACTGGCCATTGGCTGGGGCTCGGCTTATATCAATGATTTCGTTGATCGCGGCCGGGTAAAAAAGGTTTATGTGCAGGCTGAACCGGAGTTCCGGATGACACCAGAAGATCTGAACAAATGGTATGTGCGCAATAATCGCGGCGAGATGGTGAATTTCAGCTCCTTTGCCAGCAGTCGCTGGGAATATGGGCCCTTGCGCTTAGAGCGCTATAACGGCGTAGGTGCGATGGAAATTCAGGGTGAGCCGGCGCCGGGCGTGAGCTCGGGTGATGCGATGGCGACGATGGAGCGTTTGGTCAGTCAGTTACCTGCCGGTATCGATTTTGAGTGGACGGCAACCTCATATCAGGAAAAGCTGTCCGGCTCGCAGGCGCCGGCGCTGTATGCACTGTCTATTTTGGTGGTCTTCCTCTGTCTGGCCGCACTGTATGAGAGCTGGTCGGTACCTTTTGCCGTGATCTTAGTGGTACCGCTGGGGATTTTCGGCGCCCTCTGTGCCGCCTATATGCGTGGCCTGGGTAATGATGTCTATTTCCAGGTGGGGTTGCTGACCACCATGGGGCTGGCATCGAAAAACGCCATTCTGATTGTCGAGTTTGCCCGCGAATTGCAGCAGCAGGGGCGCGAGTTAACTGCCGCCATTATCGAAGCGGTTCGTTTACGGCTACGACCGATTATTATGACGTCAATGGCATTCTCATTAGGGGTGTTGCCACTGGTGATCAGTAGCGGTGCCGGTTCGGCCAGCCGTAATGCGATTGGTACCGGGGTATTAGGCGGGATGATCTCGGCAACAGTACTGGCGGTGTTTTTAGTGCCAATTTTCTACTATGTGGTGATGCGGTTCTTTGCTGCGAAACCAAAAGTGGCGTAAGCCACTTTTGGTAAAGGTTGTACCTTTTGCCAGTCTGTTAACTCCGGTTTCAGACTGGCTTTTTTATACCGTTTAACATCAAATCAATATAGGCTGCGGCTTGCTGCAAATCGCAAAAATCAGGTTTCAGTAAGTATTTACGGATCAACCCCCCCAGATACGCATGAATAGCGCAGGCTGCCTGATCCGGCTCTACGCCAGCTTGCAGCGTACCGGCAGTGCGGGCACGTTGCAGGGCACGACTGATAATGTCATTGGCCGTTTTATCCAGTTCTTCCTGCCGCGAAACCGCCGGGTTAAGCTCGTCAATATATTCACAGCGCAAAAAGACAATCGACAGTACCCGGAAGTGCCGTTCACTGCTGGTGATCAGGGTTAAGGATTGGATCAGAAAATCCCGCAATTGCGCCAAAGGGTCGGCTTGCTGCTCGCTATCCAGCTGGCCGAGCATTTGCTGAAATGGCAGGCGGATCCGATCTAACATGGCGCTAAACAGCGCCGATTTGTTATCAAAATGCCAGTAGATGGCGCCCCGGGTGACCCCCGCCGCAACGGCAATTTTTTCCAACGTGGTGCGTGATACACCGTACTGAAAAAACATCTGCTCAGCTGCATCCAGGATCTGTTCTCGGGTCGCCTCGGCTTCTGCTTTCGTTTTTCGTGCCATCCGGGTTACCGGTTATTCAAGGTCTGGGCAGTGTAGCACGCTCTTGCAACTGACACTACGATCTGAAATACCACGCTAAGCCAGAGTTAAATCATCAAAAATCCGGTCAAGACAAAGGCCAGCAAGGCCAGAACGCCACAAAACAGCGCATAGGGCAGCTGAGTTTTCACATGCTCAAGCAGATCACAGCCGGCTGCGACCGAGCTGACCGCGGTACTGTCGGAGATCGGTGAACAGTGGTCGCCAAAAATACCACCGCTAAGGATGGCCGCCAGCACCAGTTGTGGCGGTAAGTCGAGTAGCGTCACCATCGGCATACCAATGGGTACCAGAATAGCAAAAGTACCCCAACTGGTACCGGTGGTAACAGAGATCAGCGAACCCGCCAAAAACAGCAGTGCCGGGATTAAAAAATGCGGCACGTTTTGATCGACGATGCCGGCAATCACGGCGCCGGTACCCAGCACTTTTAAGCTGGTGCCCAGCGCCATCGACAGCAGCACTATAGTCACCACCGGTAATAATTCCGAGATACCTTTAAAGCCAATATTGACCAGTTGCTGGTGCTGAAAACGCCGGCTAAACAGCATCATACTGTAGGCAACCAGACAAGCGAGTACAGTGGCATACAGCACGGATTTTGAACCTGATCCCTGCACCAGATTGCCGTTACCGGTCATCAACATAAAGGCAACCATCGAAAACACCAGTGTCAGTAGCGGTACCAGCATATAAGACGGATGGCTGGCCGGGGTATCAATTTCAGTATGATCAGCCAACCGGTTTTGCTGTTGTTCGGCACGGCGTAAGGGGCCATAGACCTTACCGCTAATAATGGTGTACAGCACCACGGCCAGTGTGAAGAGGGCATAGAAGTTCAGTGGAATGGTGCCGAGCAGCACCGACACTGCAGGTACGGATAATTCGTAGGTGCTAAGCAGTCCCAGCACATAAGCGCCCCAGCCATTAAGCAGAATAATAATGCATATCGGCGAACTGGTACTATCGATGATATAGGCCAGCCGCGCCCGGCTCATGCCAAATTTATCGAACAGACCGCGGGTACTGATGCCTTTAGTCAGCGAGCTTAAATTCGATTCAATAAAGGTAAAAAAGCTGATGCCAAAGGTTAGCAAGCCAGCCTGACGCCCGGTGCGGGCGACGCCTTTGCGGACCAGTAAATCGACCATGGCCGTCACGCCACCGGAGTAACGCAGATAGGCCAGTAAGCCCCCCACCAACAATGAGAACATCAGAATGCGGGCATTGCCGGCGTCGGCGGTGACCTCAATAATTCGCTCCAACGTCTGGATACTGCCGTTTAACAATAAACTAGCGCCCAGTCCCTGACCTTGCTGGATAAAGATCAATAATTCAGCGGTACAAAGCGATAACAATAACGCCAGGATCACTTCCTTGCGCCACAGTACGACAGCAATAGCGACTATTGCCGGTAACAGGGTGAGCCAGTCTGTCACGGGATTCTCCATTAGGTTCGGTCTGCCTTATTTGTCAGGGTGCTGAGCCGATAACAGGCTTGCCGCCGTAGCAATAGCAGTTTCTTCTGTTAAGATTTTATACAGGGGAAACGACAGCGCTGCAAGGCTTGTCGGAGTGACATTTTCTAGTGTCTTTACAACCTTTTGTATTTGTGTCTGAATAAGTATTGCAGCAGCAAGGGGTTTTTTATGAATAAATTTATACTAATCTTACTTTGGCTGGGGAGTATGATGTTGGCACAGGCAACGACCATAGAAAATTATCAACCCTACTTGCAGCCAGGCCTGGATAAAGCACGGCTGCAACTTGCCGATATTGAGCCCTTAATTAAACAGTATGCGGCGGATCCGGCACTCAAGGTAACCGAGTTAGGGCGCTCGGTGGAAAATCGCCCTATCTATCTGCTGCAACTGGGACAAGGCGAGAAGCGCGTGCTGGCCTGGTCACAAATGCACGGTGATGAACATACCGCGACAGCGGCCCTATTCGACTTTCTTAACTACACGTTAGCGCCTGAGCAGCAAGCCTGGCGCGAGCAGTGGTTCTCTGAGATTACGCTTTATATCGTGCCGATGTTAAACCCGGATGGTGCTGCCCGTAATAGCCGGGTTAATGCCCAGGGCATAGATATCAATCGGGATGCGCTGGCGCTGCAAAGCCCGGAGGGCCGTCTGCTGATGCAACTGGCACGTCGAATTCAGCCGCACTATGGTTTTAATCTTCATGATCAAAACCGCTATCACGCCGCCGGTGATGCACCCAATCCCGCGACCATATCCTTACTGGCACCTGCTTATAATGCTGAGCGGGACATTAATGACAGCCGCCGCCGGGCGATGCAGCTGATCGCGCACGTTAAACCCTGGCTCGATCGGCAGATCCCTGACCATCTTGGCCGTTACAACGATACCTGGTCACCACGTTCTTTTGGCGATACCTTTGCCGGTATGGGTATTAGCACGGTATTGGTCGAAGCCGGTGGCCATCGCAATGATGACAATCGTCAGGTCGCCAGACGCCTGAACTTTCAACTCTATGTTGCCTGGATCAATGCCATTGTCAGCGGCAGTTATCGTGACGCCGCGCTGAGTGATTACGAGGCGATTCCGTTTAATAACAGTGGCGGTTTAAAAGATCTGATCTTAAACAAGCTGCAAGTCAGGGTGGCGGATACTGAGGCGACGCTGGATATCGGCATCAACTTTCATACCGAAGGCGACCGCTATGCGCGGATCCACGAGTTGGGCGATCTGAGCGGGTATGGTGCTTATCATCAGTTTGATGTCAGCGGCTTGCGCTATCAACAGGGGCGGGCTTATTCGTTAAGTGAACCGCTACTACTGGATGACCAGCGCTACCAGCAGTTGTTACGGCTCGGTTATACCCACTTTAGTGGTGACGCCAAGTTGTTGCAGCGCCAGACTAATCTGCCGGTACTGGTTAATCCGCTGCGCCCGACGCAGAGTTCGCCGCAACTACGCCAAGGTGCCACCTTTTTACTGGTGAATGCTCAGGGCGAGGTGATTCAGGTGCTGTTAAACGGCCAGCTGCTAGACTTAGCCAAGTTAGAGGTACTTAATCCTCTGGGAACTTGAGACATAAGGAACTGATGATGTTAAAACGCGCCCTTTATCTACCATTATTTGTCGCCACGACTGCGATGTTGTTAAGTGGCTGTTCGCCTGAGCCAGCAGGCAACGCCCAGCAAGCTTCGACCAGTACCGCAGCGGCAATGAGCAGTAATAGCCGCAATGCCCTGGATTGGGCCGGCACCTATCAGGGAGTATTGCCTTGCGCCAGTTGTGAGGGTATTAAAACCACTATTACGCTGACGGCAGACGGCCAGTATCAACTGCAAAGTATTTATCTGGGTGAAGAGCCGGCTAATCAATTTGACGAAAGCGGCAGCTTTAGCTGGGATGACAGTGGTGGGAAAATCCGGCTCAACTCAGAGAGCAATGAAGCGCGTTGGTTTCGGGTTGAAGAAAATGCGTTACGGCAGCTGGATTTAGAGGCGGAACTGATTAGCGGTGAGCTGGCAGAGCATTACCGGCTGGCAAAAGTCAGCGCTGAGGTAGCGGCCAGGCTCCCCTGATTATTCCGGATAAAGCAAGTACGGCTGGCGCTGCTGTTTAAACCGCTGCAGCGCCCCTTGCCAGCTATCGCGGATTTGTTGCTCGCTGTCACCGCGCTCGATTTGTAACCTAAGCTTATCGGTGCCAGCCAGCTTATCCATAAAATCGGGTGCGGTGAATAATACCTTGGCATGGCTGGCAAACAGTTGCTGCCAGCGCATCAGATACGCCAACGTCAGGCCATCTGTCGCCACCTGGCGTAAGTCTTCACCATAGAGTTGCTTATCTTTTAACGGTGGATTTAATGCTGCCCCCGGTGTGCTTACCGGTATAAAGCTAAATTCACCCGTTGCAAACTGATCATAACCCAGCACCTGAAACGGGAAGGGCGTACCGCGCCCCACCGACATGGGCGTGGCTTCAAAAAAGCCCAGTGACGGATACAACTTTATGGCCTGGCTGTTAGGTAAATTCGGGCTGGGCGGAATGGGCAGCTCATAGGGTAGATCGCGCTGGTAATTGGCATTTGGGATCACGGTCAGTTGCAGCTTATCAGCATTGGCAATCCAGGCTTCGCCTTTAATCATTAGTGCCAGCTCGCCCACTGTCATGCCATGCAGCAGCGGAATGGGGTGCATACCAACAAAAGACTGAAATTTTAACTCCAGTACCGGGCCATCCAGATAAGCACCATTTGGATTAGGCCGATCCAATACCAGCATCGCAACACCTGCGGCAGCGGCGGCCTCCATCATATAGTGCATCGAGCTGATATAGGTGTAATAGCGCACTCCGACATCCTGAATATCGAAGATCACCACATCCAATTGTTGCAGCAAACTCAGATCGGGCTTTTTACTGGCGCCATACATCGACCAGATCGGCAGACCGGTACGGGCATCCCGGCTATCTTCGACTTTAGCGCCGGCATCGGCATCGCCACGAAAGCCATGTTCCGGTGCAAAGATGCCAACCACCTGCACTTGTTGCTGCAACAGGAAATCGACCAGATGTTGCTCACCGACGCGCGAGGTCTGATTAACCAGTAAACCCACTTTCTTACCGGCTAACAGCGGTAAATAACGTTCAGGTTGCTCCGCTCCGGTGAGGATCGGATCTCTGGCCGCCAGTAACGGCGCCATGATAAGCAGTAGTAGCGTCAGTAGCCATTTCATAACATTGCCTCCAATGCCAGACGGACAAAACCTCCCTGCGCCGCCAGTTGCGCCTGACATGTCGCTACCGGCTGCCCGCTTAACAGATGCAGAATGGCCAGTTTAGCGCTTTGCTGGCACTGCGCCAGCGCCTGTTCGGCCGTCTGTTGATCGCAGTCTGTGGCCTGCATCACAATCCGGATGGCGCGGGCCACCAATTTCTGGTTACTGGCATGCAAGTCGACCATCAAATTCTGATAGACCTTACCACTGCGTACCATGGCGCCGGTGCTCAGCATATTCAGAATCATTTTTTGCGCTGAGCCGGCTTTCATCCGGGTTGAGCCGGTGACCACTTCCGGTCCCACTTCGGCACAAATCGCAATATCGGCCTGCTCCAGAATCGGCGCGCTGGCATTACAGCTAATGGCCACGGTGACGGCACCTTGTTGCCGCGCGTACGCCAGACCACCTAACACATAAGGCGTGCGACCACTGGCGGCGATACCGACCAGAATATCTCTGGCACTAAAGCCGATGGCCTGTAAGTCCTGCTCCGCTAACTGTGGATTATCTTCAGCGCCTTCTACCGCTTTATAGATTGCATTGGCACCACCGGCAATCAGGCCCATGACCTGGGTATCCGGTACGCTGTAAGTCGGTGGACATTCCACCGCATCCAGGATCCCGAGCCGGCCGCTGGTGCCGGCTCCCAGATAAATTAAACGCCCGCCGTTGGCGAAGGCTTTAACAATTTCATCAATCGCCAGCGCAATTTGGGGCAGAGCAGGCGTAATACTATTGGCAACTTGCTGATCAGCCTGATTAATTAATTGCACCAGCTCCAGGCTGTTTAGCCGGTCAAGCTGTAAACTGGCGGCGTTACGCGCTTCGGTACTCAGGCTGGCCAATTGTTGTAGTAATGCGGTAGTACTCATAGGGTCCTCAAATTTTTGTGCCGTTGGCCAGCGCTTGCGCTAACACCAGGCCGCCCGACAGCGCATCGCCCGCCGCCGGTTGAATACGTTGTTGTAGTTCAGCTGTCAGATAAGGGCGGCAGGCCTCAGCTAAGCCACCCAACAGTACCAGCGGTAACGGCTGCCCGGCGAGGCAACAAGCCACCAGCTCGTTGATGGCGGTAGCCTGACGTTGTAACAGCTGTAAGGCGGTTGGATCAGCAGCATGTTGATAAACTAACGGCGCCAGCGCCGCAAAGTCGCTGGCCGTGGCCTGCTTAAGCCAGGGTAAAAGCGCAGCAGCATCGCGACCACATTGTGTGGCAACGGCGACCAAGAGCGGGGTTAGCGGCTTTTGCCAATCCAGATACCATAGTAACTGCCGCACTAACTCGCGTCCCAGCCAGGCGCCACCGCCTTCATCACCAATATTAAAACCCCAGCCGCCGACTTGTTGCTCAGTTCCATCTGCCTGCAGCCGCATACCGACTGAGCCGGTACCAATAGCGACTACGGCGACGGGCTGGCCGTGATTGGCCCCATATAAAGAGGTACGCGCATCTGTTGTCAGCTGCCAGCGGGCAAAGGGTAATGCTAACTGTTGACTAAAAGCTTGGTGCAAAACCGGATTACCGGCGCCGGCCAGACCGATCACCGCGCTCAGTTGATGCGGAGCAATGACGGCTTGCTGGCAGAGGTCCTGAATCAAGGCGCGCACATTTAGCAGGGCCTGCTGCAAGTCGTTAGTTAACTGCGCCGGGCCGTTCACGGCTTGCCAGCGTTGACCTGTCGGCTGGTGATACAGCACCGCCGCCGTTTTGGTTCCGCCACCATCGATGGCCAGAAGGTATGACATAACGCTTCCTCTTACCCGCCATGGGCGGGGGTGCCTGGCACCGGCCTGGCCGGGGCACCACTAACACAGACTAAAAAGGCAATCAGACTACCCAGACAAAGCTGCCAGGTAAAGCCAAGATCCAGCGCCGCCAGCGTTGGGCTGATTTTTTGTAGTACATAAGGTTGCAGCAGCAAGGTGATGACAAAACCCGTGAGCAATGCCGCTGTCACGCTACGGCTGTTGCCGCGCCGGGTAAAGAGCGCGGTAAAGAACACACCCAGCAAGCCGCTATAGGAGAACACCATCACACTCAGAGCAAAGGCCAGCAGTGGCATATCGGAATACTGTTGCCAGTAGTAGCAGAGAATCGCCATCAGCGCTAATGCTATAGCGGTGCCTAACATCGCCAGTTGGCCGGCCCGCACAAAATGCCGCTCGCTGGTTGCCGGCTGCCGTTTGCGCCGCCAGGGGGCATAGAGATCCGCCACCAGCACCGACGCCATAGAATTCAGACCTGAGGTAATGGTTGATAACGCTGCCGCGATCACACCCACCACCACCAAGCCACGCAGGCCAGAGGGCAGTTCGTTTAATACATAGTACATAAAGACCGTGACCTTCTCGCCCTGAAAGCTATCGGCTAACAGCGCACTGCCCTGATACAAATCGCCGCGTTGGTAAAAGATGTAGAGCAAAAAGCCAATTACAATAAACACCAGCATTACCGGAATCACCAGTAATGCCGAAGATAGCAGTGCTTTGGCGCCTTCCCGTGGTGTTTTGCAGGTCAGCACCCGCTGCGTCATATCCTGATCCATACCAAAGGCGGCGATATTCAGCAGTACAAAGCCGGTTAGTGCCGACCAGATATTAAAGACGCCGTTACTGCTAAAATCGACCGAAAAGTCCAACAGCAATAATTTCGACCCGTCTTGATCAATCGGATGGCGTAATGCTTCCAGCAATACTGGCCACGGCAGGTTTAAACTACTGTACAGATACACCAGCACCACCAGTGCGGCAGTAACATAGACCGCACACTGCAGCGCATCGGTATAGATCACCGAGCGGATGCCGCCGGCCATGGTACTTAACAAACCAATCACGGCTAACAGTAGCACCGACAGAATGATGCCATCGGCGTTGATATGATTAAACAGCAACATTGAAACAGCGAGGGCTGCCATAAAGAGCCGGGCGCCACTGGCAAAAACCCGGCCAAACAGATACATCTGACCAGCATGGTTTTTGGCACTGGCGCTAAAGCGCTGCTCCAGCAGTTCGTAGACGGTGGTGACTTTCAGGGCGTAATAGCGCGGGATTAAAAACCGGATCACAAAAAACGCGGCCAGTATCGCGCCAAGATTAGAGGCCAGATAACTCAGATTGCCACGAAACCCCATATCGGGCCCGCCAAGAAAGGTGGCCGCAGACTGAGAGGTCGCCAGCACTGAGATCGCGACTAAGGCTGCCGGCATAGTATTAGCGCCAAGAAAGTAGTCGCTGCTGTTACTGGCGCGCTTTTGATTAACCCACCAGGCAAGCAGGGCCAGGATAAAAAAATAGCTGCAAAAGACCAGCCAATCTACTAAGGTGAGCTGCATAAGCCGGTTCCGAATCAGGTAAACTGCGCGGCATCAGATGCCGGCTGTTATTTTAAGCAGCAGTAAAGCATAACTCGAATTGGTTGAACAGACTAAACTATTCTTGTTTGCGAAATTTCTATGAATAATTTATGTTTGCCATGGCCACAAAATCAGCAAAAGGACCAGGGTGTGTCACAACGCAAAAGATCTGCCATCTGCGGATGGCTCGGGAGTGTAATCGTCATGTGTAGTATGGCAGCCTCTGGCTTGGTTACTGCCGCCGCCAGTAAAACAACGCCCTCATTACAGCAGGTGCTGGGACAGAAGTTAATGCTGGATCTGCGCTACTACTGTGAGCAGCCGGTAGCGCCAGGTGCCTGCCGCACCCCCTTAACGCAATTGCCACCGGCGCTGGCAGAGCTAATTAGCAAACATCATATTGGTGGGGTGATCCTGTTTGCAGAAAACCTGCAGCATCCAGAGCAGATCGTGACGCTGAATCAGCAGTTACAACAGGCTGCTGCTGCCCAGGGTACGGGCTTGCCACTATTTATTGGTATCGATCAGGAAGGTGGTCGGGTTGCCCGGCTACCGCGCCAGCAATCAACCTCCTTTAGCGGCAATATGGCGATTGGTGCCACCTTTGCTGAGCATGGTAACCGTTTCGCCACCGAAGTTGGCGAAATTATGGCGAAAGAGCTGCTGAGCCTGGGAATCAATGTTAATTTTGCCCCGACGGTCGACGTGAACGTGAATCCGCAAAATCCGGTGATTAATGTGCGATCCTTCGGTGAGGATCCGCAGCAGGTCGCCCTGCTGGGTAAGGCGATGACTGAGGCGATGCAGCAGCAGGGTATGCTGGTGTCGCTAAAACATTTCCCTGGCCATGGCGACACCCATGTAGATAGTCACCTTGGCATGCCGCGGGTTGATCACAGTAAAGAGCAGATCGCCCGTGTCGATTTATTGCCGTTTGCGCAAATTATTGAGCAGGCCGCGCCGGCGATGATTATGACGGCGCATATTCAGTTTCCGGCATTAGACAGTAGCACCTTTAGCAGCAAAACCGGTGAACAGATGATCAAGCCTGCGACCTTATCGCGCAGTATTCTGACCGGTGTGCTGCGCGAGCAGCTGAAGTTCCGTGGCCTGATTGTTACTGATGCACTGGACATGGCGGGGATCAGCCATTTCTTTACTGTGCCGCAGGCGGTGATTGAAACCTTTGCTGCTGGCGCTGACATTGCGCTGATGCCGGTTAAGCTGCAAAGCCCGGCTGAGCTGGCAAATTTGGCGGCGTTGCTGAACGAGCTGGAAGCTGCAGTACAAAGCGGTAAATTACAACAGCAGGAACTGCTGGCATCCTACCAACGTATCGTTGCCGCCAAGCAGCGTTTAAAGGAACTGCCCAAAGCTGATACAACTCTGGCGCAAAGTGTGCTGGCGAATCCATTGCATCGCGCCAGTGAATTGGCGTTGGCACGCGCTGCGGTCACGGTAGTAAAAGGTGAGGCCAGCTTGCCGCTGACGGTAAACCATAAAACTACTGTGCTGCTGATGCCTGACCTGAGCAAAGGCACCTTGCTAAAAAACTACCTGCAGCAGCTGGCACCGGAGGCCGGCAAGATTGAACTGATTAGCCTGCAACGGCTGGACCTGGATCTTGCCAAGCGGCAAATTGCCGCGGCTGATCAGGTAATCGCTGGCTTTATCTCGCCAATGCAGTCGTTAGCGGAAATCGGTGGCATGGATGACTTATCCGGCATTCGCAATCTCGGTGAAGCCTATCAACAACAGCAGCAGTATTTTTTACAACTACTGCAATACGGTGCCGCGCTGAAAAAGCCGCAAACCTTCGTCAGCCTGCGCTCGCCTTATGAAATTAGCCTGTATGCCCCTTATGTCGAGCGGGCACTGGCGACCTATGCCTACCATGGCTGGCAGGATGAAACAGGTAACTGGGTTAGCCCGGTGTATCAGGCATTGGCCGAGGTGTTATTAGGCCAGAGTAAAGCAACCGGCCGCTTACCGGTGACCCTGGTTGAGGCGCCTGGTGCTTAGCCCGTTGCGTCAGCATTGCCAGAGTATTTTAGCCAAGCAACCGGCCAACCGCATGCTGGCGCTGGATGCGCTGCGCGGGCTGGCGATCCTGGCGATGATCCTGGTGAATAACCCGGGCAGCTGGCAGTATGTCTATCCGCCGCTGTTACATGCCGAATGGCATGGCTGGACGCCCACCGATCTGATTTTCCCGGCCTTTCTGGTGATGGTGGGGATGGCGATCCCCTACAGCCTGGCTGGCCGGCAGACGCTACCTAAAGCTGAGCAGATCCGTCAGGGTGCCATTCGCGCTTTGAAGCTGTATCTGCTGGGGCTGTTTCTGGTGCTGTTTTACTATAATTTCCGCGATCCTAATTACAGCTACCTGCAACAGAAACTGCTGACAGTGCGCTGGTCCGGCGTATTACAACGCATTGGTATTGTCTATTTTTGTACTTTAGTGATTGTGCTGTACAGCGGTACCCGTGGCCGTGTGCTGTGGTTAAGCGGGTTATGCCTGTTTTATTTTTTGCTGATGCAGTTTGTGCCCTACCGCGATAACTACGGCCATACCTTTGTTGGCTTGTGGGAGCATGGCAATAATCTGGCGGCCTGGCTCGATCACCATGTGCTGGGTCCAAACCATGTGTTCTTTCGTAGCGCCACCCCCTTTGCCTTTGACCCTGAAGGGATTTTAAGCACCCTGCCGGCCATTGCCAGCTGTTTGAGCGGGGTATTAATGGCGCAGCTGCTACAGAGTAAGGCGGAGCTGGCATTTAAGCTGCGGGTATTATTTTTAGCGGGTTTAGCGGCAATCTGGGTTGCTGAGCTGGCACATCCGGCCTTGCCAATTAATAAGATGCTGTGGACGCCAACCTTTGTGCTGCTAAGTAGTGGCTTCACTGCGCTAATCCTTGGGTTGTTTTTGTGGCTCACAGAAATGAAACGTTACCGGCTCTGGACGGCCCCGCTGCTGGTATTTGGCGTTAATGCTATTTTATTTTTTATGCTGGCCGGAGTGGCAGCGCGGGTGTTATCAATGGTGCCGGTTGCCGGCACTACGTTGGGAAACTGGCTGTACCGCAGTACTTTCCAGCCACTGTTTGGTGACTATAACGGCTCCTTAGCCTACGCCATCTGCTTTTTGCTGTTGTCTTATATCGGCATGCTTTACTGCTATCGTCGCGGCTGGATTTTTAAGGTGTAGCAGCTAACTGAATAAGGCCAGCCGGCTTAAAAACTGTTGACCATGCTGGGATAGCAGCCAGATTAACAGTAGGCAATTACCCAGTACCACTAACCAGAATTCCCGCTGAAATAATGGCTTACTGCGTTTATGCGCCAGTTTTTTCTGCGCCACCAGCGCGCCGGGCCAACCACCAATCAGACTAAACATTTGCAGACTTTCTTCCGGCAGGCGTTGAGTTTGCCGGGCAACAGCGGCATTTTTATCGGCCTGATACAACCAGTAGGTAAAGAGGCTGGCTTCCAGATACAAGATAGGTAACAGGTAGGGCAAGGTGCCGAACAGCAGCGCAATAATCACCAGCATCAAAAAGGCAGCACGAAAATACAGCGCCATATCCTGGGTATAATCCAAATCGACATTACTAAGTTGCGGCAAAGGTTGTTGCCGGGCCGCCGGGTTGGCGCTCAGGATGCTCAGCGCAGTGGCGATAGGCCGCCCCTGTTTGTCGGTGCCAAGACTAAACTGTAGCTCATCGCCTTCGGCCGGGCGGCTTTTACTATCGGTAAAATCCCGGATATGAAAAAACAGCTTCTGCTCAGTTTGCTGACACAGCAAAAAGCCGAAGCCCTTTTTATCCTGCCAGAATACTACCTTACCCGTCAGCTGCATCTGCCACACTCCCGGTGCACCCAAGGTTTAAGTGTAGCAGAGCGCGGGCGCATTCTTAGCCTCTTTGCTGCAAGCGCATCGATAAATCGATGGCCTGGACATGTTTGGTCAGAGCGCCACTGGAGATAAAATCGACGCCGGTTGCTGCCAGTTCGCCTAGCCGCTCACTGGTAATATTGCCTGATACTTCCAGCTTGGCCCGACCCTGATTTAGCAGTACTGCCTGGCGGATTTCCGGCGTCGAGAAATTATCCAGCATAATAATATCGGCGCCGGCAGTCAGTGCCTGTTTCAGCTCGTCCAGGTTTTCCACTTCCACCTCGACCGGCTTGCCGGGGAAATTTTGCCGCGCTTGTTGCACCGCCTGGCTGATTGAGCCGGCCGCTGCGATATGATTTTCTTTGATTAAAAAAGCATCAAATAGGCCAAAACGATGATTCAGGCCACCGCCACAGCTGACAGCATATTTCTGGGCAAAGCGTAAGCCGGGCAGGGTTTTACGGGTATCCAGCAGCCGGGTGTTGCTGCCTTCTAGGTAGCGCACATAATGGGCGGTGGTGGTAGCTGTGCCGCTTAATAGTTGCAGAAAATTCAGTGCGGTACGCTCGCCGGTAAGCAGTGCTCTTGCCGGTCCTTGCAAGGTACAGATCAGACTATTCGCGCTTAAGCGATCGCCATCAGTGGCGTGCCACTGAATACTGACCTGATTACCCAGCTGCAGAAAGACTTCATTAACAAAGCCGCTGCCGCACAGCACACAGTCTTCGCGAGTGATTATGGTTGCAACGGCTTGCTGGGTCGCAGGGATCAGCGAGGCGGTAATATCGCCAAGCTCGGCGTTTTGCTGGCCAAGATCTTCAGCCAGGGCGGCAGTAACAGCGCGGCGCAGTTCGTCGGCTAACAAAGGGTGCTGAAAAGGGCTTACAGAGCTACTCATGGTGATGGTCACTATCCGGTTTAAAAAGGGTATACAACGCCAAAGCTGAATGCGCCTTGAACAAGGTGACTTGAGCAAGGCGACACGGCTACAAAGGTTGGATCAGGGTTAGTTGATTACCTTGCTGGCGAAATTCTAACTGTTTTAGGGCACTCATACCTAACAAAATCTCAGTTCCGCCTAAATTGGGCACTATGCTGGCCGGGACCTGATACAACACTATATCGCCAAGCTGTAACTCGGCAATTTCACTGCGCCAGGCGTTACTGACGCCATTGGCAGTGGCGACCCGAATTGGCTGACCCTTTTGCATGCCAAGTAAGGCCGCACTGCGCTCTGAGACTGCAACTGTGGTCGCGCCGGTATCCAGTAAAAACTCGGCGCGCTGACCGTTAATTAGCGCTACGCCGAGATAATGGCCAGCACGATTGCGGGTTAGCTGGGTAATAATTTCGCCATTACTGCGGCTGCTTTGCAGTTGCTGATTCGGGTTTTGTTGCTTGCCCAGATAATCCTGGAAGAACCAGAACAGCACAACCAGCAGCACTATCCAGGCCAGGATATGAAAGATCCGACCAAAGGAAGAACTGACTTCAGGTGCTTGCATAAAAGATCCCCAGCATCGACAATAGGCCTACAGTGTACTAAGACCAGAGCGCGACGGCAAAATTCCCGATGATTGCAGCCAAGCCACCGCTGATCCTTCGCCCCAGTGCGCATTTTGATGAGCGACCTGACCCCACCGATATCAGTTTACTGGTGATCCACAATATCAGTTTACCCGCCGGTGAATTTGCGGCCCGCCCGGAGCAGAGTTATGTCGATGCGCTATTTTGCGGCCAGTTGGATTGCAGCGCCCATCCGAGTTTTAGTGATTTAGCCAACCTCAGAGTGGCGGCGCATTGTGTGATTTGGCGCGATGGTCAAATCTTCCAGTATGTGCCGTTCGAAAAACGCGCCTGGCATGCCGGTGTCAGCCAGTTTGCCGGTCGCGAACGCTGTAATGACTTTTCGATCGGTATTGAGTTAGAGGGCACCGACAATATACCCTATACTGAACAACAATATAGCAGCTTGCTTCAGCTAAGCCGTTATGTGTTGGCGCAGTACCCTGCCATCACCGCGGAGCGGATTGTTGGCCATTGCGATATCGCGCCCGGTCGCAAAACTGACCCTGGCCCGGCTTTTGATTGGGCCCGCTATAAAACGGCGCTAAAGGAGAACAAGGCATGACCCTGATAAGTATGTTATTGGCATTAATTATTGAGCGGCTGGCAGTGCGTAGCGACGCCTGGCAAGCCCGCCCTTATTGCCAGGCGTATCTGAAACTGACCGCAGGTTCCGGCCTGACTAAACTGGCTGAGCATCAGCTTGGCCGTTATCTTTGGATCCTGTTACCCGGCTTACTGGTCGCATTACTGCTGCACCTGCTGGATAACCGTTTACTGACACTGGTGGTGAATACGCTAGTGTTACTGGTGGGGATTGGTTGCTGGCATTACCGGCAGCTGTATAAGCAGTATTTAAATGCGCAGGAACGCGGTGATGAAGAAGCCGCTTATCTGGCGATGCAGCAGATCCGCCACGATAGCCGAAGCGATATCGATAGCAGTAACGGTTTAACCCTGGTGTGGTTGAATTTCCGCTATTACGCTGCCGTGGTGTTCTGGTTCCTGGTGTTAGGCGCTTTTGGCGTGATTACCTATGCCTTATTACGGCATCTGAATGAGCAAACCCAAACCGGTGCTGAACCGGTCGCTGCCAGCAGTGATACTTTTGCCGCCACTGATGATGCGCTGGCAGAGACTGAAACCGGTGCCGCCAGCACAGCAGATGCGGTGACGGTTGATGAGCCTGTTGTCTTTGCCGAAACCGCAGCCGATACGCCTGACAGCAGCGCAGCAGTTGCGAAAAAAGATGCCTTAAGTTGCATGCTGCACTGGGCGGACTGGTTCCCGGCACGGTTATTTGGTTTGGGTTTTGCGCTGGTGGGGCATTTCTCGCGCGCCTCGAATGCCTTGCTTGGCTATTTCCTGGATTTTACTGCCAGCAACGAACAGGTGGTAAAGGATGTGGCGCGTGCCGCTGAACCTTTACCGGAAGAAGCACTGAATGGTATTGAAGATACCAGCAGCATGGTGCAGTTATCTAAACGTAATATGCTGTTCTTCCTGGCCTTTACCGCGATTTTAACGTTAACCGGTTGGTTGGGTTAAAACAGGCCGCGGGAATTTTCTCATACTAAGGCGCCGTTTGGCGCCTTATTTCTTGCTCATAACAAGGCATAGTAAACATCTTGCTCAATTGGTCAGACCAATTTATTTCAGTATTGAAACATTTGTCAATTATTGAGTAATTACTCTAACGAAATCGGGCTTGCCAGCCCCGAAAAATTCTGCTTTATTTACAAGCTGTGCAGAAAATGCTAGCCTGCTGCCCAAATGTTGAAAATTGGTAAGACCAATTTACCGGGCGCGAAATTGCAGCTAGCCTGGCGAGCAAATAAAGGATCTCTGCCACCCATTATGGCTGATTTAAAAATTAAGCCTGCCAAATTATCCGATCAGATAGTGGCGCAGCTGGAACATTTACTACTGGAGGGCAGCTTTAAGCCCGGCCAGAAGCTACCTTCAGAGCGCGAGCTGGCTGAGCGCTTTGCGGTATCGCGTCCATCGCTGCGGGAAGCTATTCAAAAGCTGGAAGCCAAGGGCCTGGTCAACCGGCGCCAGGGCGGTGGCACTTACGTTTGCGACAATATGGTCAAACAGCTGACTGATCCGCTGTTTATGCTGCTGGCGCAATATCCGGACTCGCAGTTCGACTTTCTGGAATTTCGCCACGCACTGGAAGGTATTTGCGCCTATTACGCGGCGCTGCGTGGTACTGAAGCCGATCATAAAAAGATTAAAGCCTCGTATGAGGATATCTGCCTGCAGCAGCAGTTGCAGGACAGTGATGCCGAAGCCAAAGCCGTGACCCAGTTTTATCTGGCGGTGGCGGAGGCGTCACACAATATCGTGTTGTTACATCTGGTCAGAAGTCTAACACCGCTGACCGAACAGAATATCCGCTTAAACTTAGCCGCCTTGCAACAGCGTGACGGCTACGCCGACAAATTAAATGAGCATCGGCGCCGGTTAATGCAGGCGGTAATTAGCAGGGAGCCCGAATTGGCCCGTCAGGCCAGTAACGGGCATTTAGCTTATATAGAAGAAGCTTTGCTGGAAGTGAGCAAAGAGCGCTCCCGTATTGAGCGCTCGTTGCGACGGTCGCAGCAGGCATAATTATTTTTGCAGCACGCCTCGGCGTGATTAACCAAAGGAAACCTCGATATGTCTGAAGTCAGTAAGGTTGACATCGACGCTCTGGAAACCAAAGAGTGGCTGGAAGCGTTGGAGTCGGTGGTGCGTACCGAAGGGGTAGAGCGGGCGCAGTTTTTGCTGGAGCAGGTACTGGAGCAGGCCCGGCTGGAAGGCGTCGATATGCCGACCGGTGTCACCACCAACTACATCAATACTATTCCACCGCAACAAGAGCCGGCCTATCCGGGCGATGTGAACCTGGAGCGGCGTATTCGCTCGGTGATCCGCTGGAACGCCATTATGATCGTGCTGCGTGGCTCGAAAAAAGATCTGGAACTGGGTGGCCATATGGCGTCGTTCCAGTCTTCTGCCGCCTTTTATGAAACCTGTTTTAACCACTTCTTCCGCGCGCCGAACGAAAAAGACGGCGGCGACTTGGTGTACTATCAGGGTCATATTTCACCGGGTATCTATGCCCGTGCCTTTGTTGAAGGCCGTTTAACCGCCGAGCAGCTGGATAACTTCCGTCAGGAAGTGGATGGCAAGGGCCTGTCGAGCTACCCGCACCCGAAACTGATGCCGGAATTCTGGCAATTTCCGACCGTATCGATGGGTTTAGGCCCAATTACCGCCATTTATCAGGCGCGGTTCTTAAAGTACTTAAATGGTCGTGGTTTAAAAGACACCAGCGCACAGCGCGTTTATGCCTTCCTCGGTGACGGTGAGATGGACGAGCCGGAATCACGCGGCGCCATTTCGTTTGCGGCCCGTGAAAAACTGGGCAACCTGTGCTTCCTGGTTAACTGTAACCTGCAGCGCCTGGATGGCCCGGTAATGGGTAACGGCAAGATTATCCAGGAGCTGGAAGGGTTATTCCGCGGCGCCGGCTGGAACGTGATCAAAGTGGTGTGGGGCCGTGGTTGGGACAAGCTGCTGGCCAAGGATACTACCGGTAAGTTACTGCAGCTGATGAATGAAACAGTAGACGGTGACTACCAGACTTACAAAGCCAAAGATGGCGCCTATGTACGCGAGCATTTCTTTGGCCGTTACCCGGAAACGGCGGCACTGGTTGCCGACATGACCGACGAAGAGATCTTCGCCTTAAAACGCGGCGGTCATGAGCCATCGAAGCTGTATGCGGCCTTTAAAGCAGCCCAGGCCTGCACCGATAAGCCAACGGTTATTCTGGCGAAAACCGTTAAAGGTTACGGCATGGGTGACGCCGCCGAAGGTAAAAACATTGCGCACCAGGTCAAGAAAATGGACCTGACGCATGTTAAACAGCTGCGTACCCGCCTGGGTCTAGAAGACTATATCAGCGAAGAGCAGGTTGCCGATTTACCTTATATCAAGCTGCCGGAAGGCTCGCCGGAACTGCAATACCTGCACGATCGCCGTAAAGCCTTACATGGCTATACGCCGGTGCGGTTACCGAAGTTCAGCGAAACCCTGACACTGCCAGAGCTGTCGGCCTTTGATTCGCTGCTGGAAGAGCAAAAGCGCGAAATTTCCACTACGCTGGCTTATGTGCGGGCGCTGAATATCCTGCTGAAAGATCAGCATATTGGTCAGCGTATCGTGCCGATTATTGCCGACGAAGCCCGTACCTTTGGTATGGAAGGTTTATTCCGTCAGATTGGTATCTATAACCCGCACGGTCAGAACTATACGCCGGAAGACCGCTCAGTAGTGTCTTACTACAAAGAAGATACCGCGGGTCAGGTACTGCAAGAGGGTATCAATGAGCTGGGTGCCATGTCGTCCTGGGTAGCGGCGGCAACGTCTTACAGCACCAATGATCTGCCGATGATCCCGTTTTATATCTACTATTCGATGTTCGGCTTCCAGCGCGTTGGCGATATGGCCTGGCTGGCCGGTGATCAGCAGGCGCGTGGTTTCCTGTTAGGTGCCACTGCCGGTCGTACTACGCTAAACGGTGAAGGCTTACAGCACGAAGATGGTCACAGCCATATTCTGGCCGGTACAGTACCGAACTGTATTTCTTATGATCCGACCTATGCTTACGAGCTGGCGGTGATTCTGCAAGACGGTATCCGTCGCATGTATGGCCCGGAGCAGGAAAATATCTATTACTACATTACCGTAATGAACGAAAGCTACCATCATCCGGCGATGCCAAAAGGCGCCGAAGAGGGCATTCGCAAGGGTATCTACAAGCTGGAGTCGTACAACGGTGGGCGCGGGAAGGTGCAGTTACTGGGCTCAGGTACCATCCTGAACGAAGTGCGTAAAGCGGCCGACATTCTGAGTAAAGACTACGATGTTGCCTCAGATGTGTACTCTGTGACTTCCTTTAACGAGCTGGCGCGCGATGGTCAGGATTGCGAGCGTTTCAATATGCTGCATCCGGAAGCGGCCGAGAAGGTGCCATTTGTGGCGCAGGTGCTGAACAAGGCGCCGGCGATTGCAGCCACCGACTATATGAAAAACTACGCCGAACAGATCCGTGCCTTTATTCCGGCCAATAGCTACAAGGTACTGGGTACCGACGGTTACGGTCGCTCAGATAGCCGCGAAAACCTGCGCCGCCATTTTGAAGTTAACGCCGGCTATATCGTGGTAGCAGCGCTAAACGAACTGGCGAAGCAAGGCGAGCTGAAAAAAGCGGTAGTGGCCGAAGCGATTAAGAAATTTGGCATTGACGCCGACAAAACCAACCCGCTGTACGCATAAGAGGATTTGTCATGACGATTGAAATTAAAGTACCAGATATTGGTACCGATGAAGTAGAAGTGACCGAGATCCTGGTAAAGGTGGGTGACGTTGTTGCTGCCGACCAGTCGCTGTTAAGCGTAGAAGGTGACAAGGCTTCAATGGAAGTACCCGCTGCCGTTGCCGGCACAGTGCAGGAAATTAAGGTTAAGGTAGGCGATAAAGTTAAAACCGGTAGCCTGATTATGGTCTTTGCCGGTGCCGAAGCCAAAACCGAAGCCAAGGCTGCGCCAGCGCCAGCCGCCCCGGCACCCGCAGCAGCGGCCAGCGCCGAGGTTAAAAGTGCAGAAGTAAAAGAAGTACAGGTTCCGGATATCGGTGGTGATGAAGTGGAAGTCACCGAGATTATGGTTAAGGTTGGCGATAGCGTCACGGCCGATCAGTCACTGCTTAGCGTCGAAGGTGACAAGGCCTCGATGGAAGTGCCAGCGCCGTTCGCCGGGGTGGTAAAAGAAATCAAAGTACAGGCCGGCAGCAAGGTGAAAACCGGCAGCCTGATTATGCTGTTTGAAGTTGCCGGCAGCGGCAAAGCACCGGCCGCTGCGGCTCCAGTCAGTGCTCCGGCTGCGGCTGCGCCGGCTGCTGCCAGCACAGAGCAAAAAGACGTTAAGGTACCTGATATCGGTGGTGACGAAGTCGAAGTCACCGAAATTATGGTCAAGGTTGGCGATACCGTTGCGGCCGATCAGTCACTGCTTAGCGTTGAAGGCGACAAGGCCTCGATGGAAGTGCCAGCACCGTTCGCCGGTGTGGTAAAAGAAATCAAGGTGCAAACCGGTAGCAAGGTGAAAACCGGCAGCCTGATTATGGTGTTCGAAGTGGCCGGCGCCACCAAAGCGGCCGCGCCTGCCGCTGCCAGTGTAGCTGCTACCACTGCTACCGCGCCAACGGCTAGCGCCAGCCCAGCGGCTGCGCCAACAACAACGGCAGCGGCTGATGGCTTTGTGGCCAATAGTGCCTATGCCCATGCTTCGCCGGTGATCCGCCGCTTAGCGCGCGAGTTTGGCATTAACCTGGCCAAGGTAACAGGTACTGGCCGTAAAGGCCGCGTCGTGAAAGAAGACGTGCAGAACTACGTGAAGCAATTAGTGAAGCAGGTAGAAAGCGGTGCGGCACCGGCTGCTGCCTCAGCCTCTACCGGTGGTAACAATATGGGCTTTGACTTACTGGCCTGGCCAAAAGTCGATTTTGCCAAGTTTGGTGCCGTAGAAGAGAAACCGCTGTCACGGATCCAGAAAATCTCTGGTGCCAATCTGCATCGCAACTGGGTACGCATTCCGCATGTCACCCAGTTTGACGAAGCCGATATCACTGGCCTGGAAGACTTCCGCAAAGAGCAGAATGCGCTGGCGGATAAGAAAAAGATGGGCGTTAAATACACCCCGCTGGTCTTTATTATGAAAGCGGTGGCCAAGGCGCTGGAAGAGTTCCCAACCTTTAACAGTTCTTTATCAGAAGATGGCGCCAGCCTGATCCTGAAAAAGTATGTGCATTTAGGCATTGCCGTTGATACGCCAAATGGCTTGGTGGTGCCGGTGGTACGGGATGTTAACAAAAAAGGCATTATCGAATTATCCCGCGAGCTGCAGGACATTTCGGTGAAGGCGCGCGAAGGTAAACTGACGGCCAGCGATATGCAGGGCGGCTGCTTTACTATCTCCAGCCTGGGTGGCATTGGCGGTACCGCCTTTACCCCTATCGTTAACGCGCCGGAAGTGGCCATTTTGGGTGTCTCTAAATCCGACATCAAACCAAAATGGAATGGCAAAGAGTTTGAGCCTAAGCTGATGCTGCCATTATCGGTATCCTACGACCATAGGGTAATTGACGGTGCTCTGGCGGCGCGCTTTACTGCCACCTTAGCCAGTTATCTGGCCGATATCCGGCAAATTATTATGTAAAAAAGCCATTACGCCACGAAAAGTGGCGTAATTTTCACTCAGCCATGCAATCTATGGTTACAGAGCGGCGGCTCTGATGTTAAAATTCCGCCAATTTTTTCGCCTGACAGCCCTTGCCCTACACTTGGCTGTTGGAAAAATTTACTGATGATAAAAGGTAAAATGATGAGCAACGAAATCAAAACCCAAGTGGTAGTGCTGGGCGCAGGCCCTGGCGGTTACTCTGCAGCCTTCCGTGCCGCAGACTTAGGCTTAGAAGTAACACTGGTTGAAGCACGCAGCACCTTAGGTGGCGTGTGCTTAAACGTGGGTTGTATCCCATCTAAAGCACTGCTGCACGTTGCAAAAGTGATCGATGATGCCAAAGAAATGGCCTCACACGGCGTGACCTTTGGCGCACCGGAAATTGATTTAGATAAAATCCGTGCCTGGAAAGACAAGGTCATTGGTCAGCTGACCAACGGCCTGGGCGGCATGGCGAAAATGCGCAAAGTGAAGGTAGTTAACGGCTACGGTAAATTTACCGGCGCGAACACCTTACAGGTTGGCGATACTACCATTACGTTTGAACACGCTATTATCGCAGCCGGTTCAGAGCCAGTGGCGCTGCCATTTATTCCAAAAGATGACCGCGTAATCGACTCTACCGGCGCGCTGGAATTAAAAGATATCCCAGGCGAAATGCTGGTATTAGGTGGCGGTATTATCGGCCTGGAAATGGGTACCGTATACCGTGCGTTGGGTTCTAAAGTATCAGTAGTAGAATTTGCTGATCAGTTAGTACCAGCCGCTGATGCCGATATCGTTAAAGCCTACACCAAGTACAACAGCAAAAACTTCAACATTATGCTGTCGACCAAGGTAACAGCAGTAGAAGCCAAGAAAGATGGTTTATATGTGACGTTTGAAGGCAAAAACGCCCCGGCTAACCCAGTGCGTTACGACAAGATCTTAGTTGCGGTTGGCCGTAAGCCAAACGGTAACCTGTTAGACGCGGCGAAAGCCGGTGTTAACGTCGATGAGCGTGGCTTTATCAATGTTGATAAGCAACTGCGCACCAACGTGCCACACATCTATGCTATCGGTGACGTGATCGGTCAGCCAATGTTAGCGCACAAAGCGGTACACGAAGGCCATGTAGCGGCTGAAGTGATCTCTGGCTTAAAGCACTTCTTCGATCCACGCTGCATTCCATCAGTCGCCTATACCGATCCGGAAATGGCTTGGGTAGGTGTAACTGAGAAAGAAGCAAAAGAGCAAGGCTTAAAAGTAGAAACCGCTACCTTCCCATGGGCAGCCTCTGGCCGCGCTATTGCTTCAGCCCGTACTGAAGGCTTCACTAAGTTAATCTTCGACAAAGAAACTCACCGTATTTTAGGTGGCGCCATTGTTGGTATTAACGCCGGTGAAATGCTGGGGGAAATCTGTTTAGCAGTAGAAATGGGTGCCGACGCCGAAGATATCGCGTTAACCATCCACGCTCACCCAACGCTAAACGAGTCTATCGGTTTAGCAGCAGAGATCTACGAAGGTTCAATCACCGACCTGCCAAATCCAAAAGCGAAGAAGAAGTAAGCTTCTTTTTGCAAAAATAAAAAAGGCCGCATCTGCGTAATGCCGGTCAGTTAA
>NZ_LCWL01000115.1:0-3360 GCF_001441695.1 Alishewanella sp. WH16-1
TTAAAAATGGGATGATTACCGAAGGATTCGCTTAGTACACTAAGAGTAGCAATGAATAGTTGGTTTCATCCGGTTTTAGGTAATCATGAATCATTCATTCTTACCTACGATGAGAAAAATGCATATAAGAAAAGTCTTTGGCACGCTAATGGTGGTGATTGGTGGGAATTAATTTCTGATCTAGAAAAAGAGGAAGTTATTAATATCATAAAGACTAGATACTCTTTAACGGCTACAGTGCAAACAGAGATTGGTTATGTAGGTATAGTTCATGCGGATTATCCCTATAATTTCTGGGGTGAAGATATTGATATAAATGATTTTAATTTTCTTAAAAGGATTCTTTGGGGAAGAGAAAGATTAAACAGAAGCGAAGACGAAGTAATACAAAATATAGATTTGGTTGTGTCTGGACATTCTCCTGTACTTACCCCAGTTTTGAAAGGAAACAGCCTTTTTATTGATACAGGATCTGGTTATGAACCTTCAAATCGAATTCCAAACCCTTGTCTCACAATAGGATTTTTTAAAAACAATTCTTTTTTTTACTTTTCATTAAGTAATAATTTTAAGCAAGATGGTCAAATAGACCTTTCTAAATTACTACAACCCGAATGACAGAAGCTGAACGGAACCTTCATTTGCGGATTAGATTCATCTGAAAATAAGCATCGCGGTATGATGCAGTGAAATTGCATAATCTAAATTCACTGCATGCCATCTGCCGCACTCACCACAAAACACGACAGACTATATTCCGATGTTTGGCCTTACCGAGGCCCCGACAAAACACAAATCATGATCCCAATGCGAATATTTAACCATTACCATGTAAACATAGCCGGAACCATCAATGCCTATAAACAACTATACCAAAAAGCGATACAACGCGGCCTTGTGAACAAAACAGATGAGGATGAACAAAAATTTTATAACTTTATCTGTCACACCGAGATTCAGCAGCTAACAGACATCCTTTATCAAGACGCACCTATCCCGGATAATTTTTTTGATTTAAAACACCTATTATTTGAACGCACTTTAAACCGCAAATGACAGCAGCCTGATCAGCATTAAGCAGCAGAGCTGATCAGCCGTTGCCAGCAGAAAAGATCAATTTGTGCAGCAACGCCACATGCTGGCGCTGCACCCAACTGCCCGCCTTGCTGTTTTAAACTGACCACTTCTACTGGAAAGCGCTGACCAGGCTGCTGGTGGTTTTGCTTATTTTGAACAGAGAGCTACTCTTTTAACAAGCGCCAGCACTTCTGTTCAAAATCAAGTCCTAAGACGGGAAACATCTTGCAACTACTGCGTGATGATTAGTTGTCTTTTTTAAATATCAACCTAAAGTTTGTAACTAATATGACAAGCTGCATAAAAACAAAACATATACGAATACTTCAAATCCTTTATACAAACCATATTCAAAGGCTTTGATGCCACCGATGAACGAAGACAGTAAGAAATATACTATTTCTAATTTTATGAAGTATATGGCTTTATAGCTAAAATTCATCATTGTTTCTCTATTTCTTTTTGAGCAACATTCGTGACCACATCAGCAGCCAATTTTCCTGCCTCAGTAAAACCAGAGGTCGTTGCTGCTGCCTGAGTATTACCAACCATTGAGCTTCGAGTTGTATTCGTAATTGATGAATTTAATCCACCAAACCCTTTTTCAAGGGTCGATGCCACAGAGTTTGAAAGTTTTGCGCCAACTCCAGCACTAGTTGCACCAGCAGCCGCAAAAACGACTTCAGAGATTTATATTGCCATTACTTTCAATCACTTTTTTGGTTATGTTCATGTATCGCGTACCAAAAAGAAATCAATATACCTGTTGGAATAATTACTAGTGAAACCCATGCAAAATTATATAAAGAAAAATTTTCAAAACCACCACTCATCAACGCTTTAAAAAAACCTAGAAAATATATCCCCCCCAAAATTAAAAGTGAATAAATCTTGGTGTCTTTAAGTATTTTTTCATTTTGATAGTAGTATTTAAGCTTACTTAAAAATTTCATTTACAGCTTTTCCTTTATATCATTTGAAACCTGTTCATTAATTAAATTCGTCACGCCACCAGAAACTACACCATCAAGTGTTTCAGTTAAAGCATTAGACTCTTTACCCATTGCACTGACTGTATTACTGATTTTTTGGGAAATAGCTCCTCCAGCTGCTTTTCCTGGACCTGCCAAGCTCAAGACAGCTCCAACAGCAGCATCTCTATTAATCTGCTGAGTACTGTTTCCATCAGCAGAACTATTGATTGCCGATACAGCTCCACCAGTTGTAGCTGCTGTTCCCGCTACTACTATCGAAGCAGCACCTTTCTCAATTACTGATGCCGAAGCAGTAAATACCCCCTTATATACAGAAGATATTCCACCTGTAACCGCACCTGCGGCTGCACTAACACCAACTTTTCCCCAATTTATATCTTGACCTGATAATGTTTGTGCAACTAATTCAGCACCAGCGCCAATCACAGCACCTAAAATTGCTTGGATAAACTGCCCATCAGGGTCACTATACTTATACGGATTATTATTCGCATAAGCATACCGGTTAAAGCCCATCGTAGGATTGCCGCGTTGCATATGCCCCTGAAAATCTACCGGATCATTCGAATAAAACCGGCCGATAATTGGGTCATAATACCGCTGCTGCATATAAGTTAACTGCAGGTCGTTATCTTCTACATGGCCGGTATAACCTGGCTCATCCGATTGAGTCCGAGGGTCTGCATACTTGGCTACGAGCTGGCTGCCTAAGTAGTAATAGTCGGTATAACCATTACTTTCATAGGTACTCATCAATACTCCAGCGCTGTTATACAGACTATAGGTTTTTGCGCCGTTTTTGTTCTTGACGATTCTGCGGCCATGGCCGTCATATACATAGCTGTTTGTGCCGGAGCTGGCTAATCGGTTTGCTCGGTTAAAAGTGAAAGTACGTAATCCGTTACTCGCAACATTGAAGCGGCTGTCATAACTAAAGCTTTGATTTAGGCTGCCGCTGATACTCGCCAAACGATTATTGGTATCATAATTGTAAATAATATCCTGTGTACCGAGTGTCTTGCGGGTGATATTGCCTACCGTATCGTAATTAAAGCTGCCGCTTCCCCAAAACCCGTTCGCAGTTTTAAGACGCCCTAAGCCATCGTATGTCATATTGGTGACGCTATTCGCCGGCGTCACAGAGTCCAATATCGCAGTAAGGTTACTGTTATCATCGTAGCTGTATTGCTGAGACAACATATCGCTGGTTTTTCTGACGCGTCTTAGCTCTGGTCGCTGTTGCGCATCCAAGGTTTGATTAAACGTCTGCATATTTTCACGCATGGCG
>NZ_LCWL01000110.1:0-3058 GCF_001441695.1 Alishewanella sp. WH16-1
ACGATCTCTATGAATCACACACTTGGAAATTACGGCTCCGACTCTGCACTAGCTAATTCCTGATACTGTAGTTTTTGGTCACATCTGGCAGATCACCTTACCACTAACTTAAAGGTAACTGAGTGCCAAAAGCCGACATTTTTTACTATTCCTACTAAGTTATGATATCTGTGACTTTATCTATTTGACGTCTTCACCCCTTTAGAGCTCATTAGAGTAGTAAGCCGTATTCGTTTCCGACACAATACTAGAAACTACCATAACCTATTGTGAATTATTAAGAAGTGAAGTAATGTTCAGCGTATTGAACATTACAAAAACATTAAAGAACCATGTGTTATATATGGATCTTTTCGGCTAATACGCTTTATATGTAAAGAATTCCGCCAGGGGTTTGCTGGTGCCACAGAAGTGCGGAAAGATATAAAAAAATCCAGCAAAAAGTCTGAACGTCCTATGCTCTGGCATATTGAAAGACTAGGACATTGTTAATTAGGAGATGCCTATGGCACAACCAAAATTAGCAGGTTCAGCAAGCTTGCATCTGACACTAGGTGCATTTGGTGCGTTATTCACACTCCTGAGTGTGTCTTTTGTGCCAGTTGTTGCATTTGCTTTAGCCTTGGTTACGGCAATTGTACTAGCTAAGTTGTAACGCTTAGGTGTGTATTCAGTTCGGCTGGCACACCGACCTTTACATAAAAAATGCATCAAACCAGCCAAGAGGGTTGGGATACAATAACTACTCAGCGACTGGCATCACCCTGACTCTGGTTAAACACAACTTGCAATTGAGGATTGCTGCAGTACGTTGGTCAGCTTCAAGCAACAATTGAAATATCCACATTGGGGATCCACAGTTTTTTCCCCATATGGATATACAGAACACCTTCCCCATCCACAATACCCGTTATACTTTGAACTAATTTGCGACTACTTTTTGGATCAATTCCATGAAAATACTGCAATGCCCAGTACTTCCAATCTATTTTCGCGTGCGAAACTCCTCGTTTCAGTTTACTAAGGCACATAAATAATCGCTTTTTCAACTTGGCTTCATGCTTGCTCTTTGCAACAGCCCTAGACGGTTTACCTATCCAAAGGCAACATATTGCTTTGGCACGCAAATACGTTACAAAGCGATAAGCTGACGCCCGATGTCCAGGGAACGCCTCTAAAAATGAGTCAATATCGCTTTGCGTTGGAAGCGTATGCTTTTTTATCGCGCAATGATTTGCAAGGCTTGTTGCTGTGCGGATATACAGACGAATGGTTCGAAGAGAAAGTTGCCCGTTTTGATTTTGTAACATTAGTTTTTCAAGGAATGAACCGATAACCAGGCCCATTTGTGGACTGACTTTGGCATTTCTAAGTATTTGCAAAATCTGGTTTTGTTCTGCATTTTCTTTCTTTAATTCGCTGTCCACCGCGACTAATTTTGTGTCCAAAAGCCAATCAAATAACCGCTTATGCCGTCGGATTTTGGCCACACTAAAATGCTTAACAAGTTGCTCGTAGCTTGGTATCTGCCTCCATTCCGATTCAATAGTCTGAAGAAACGAGGCATATTTATTGACTGCCATTGCTGCAACCGCTGGTCCACGTCTGTCACACAGCCATTTGGAGAAACTCGTAAAATGCTCTTTAAAAAGTGAAGTTTTAAATAAGTGGAGTGTGATTGCTGTTCGCTGGCCAAGAACCCCGAGCCAGTAACACTGCTCGCATACCTTTCCATAACCCGCAGGAAACAATTGATGGCAAAGCTCACACTGGCGACAGCCTTCATCCCTGCAACGCTGGCAAATGCCTTTTCCTGATACGCTATCTACAGTCAGCTTCCTGTATCGATGGCAACGGCTACAAGTCCCTTTACCTGCAGCTGGAGTGCATTTAAAGCAGATCGTTGTGACAATACCAGCCAACTGCTCCCTCCTATATTTCCGGCTTACTTTCCCGCAAAGAGAGCACTTTTCAGGCTCTATAAAATACGGATAGCATTTATTACAGACCGGTCCTCGTTCATGATATTTACCCAGCTTATTTCCACTAACACCACATCGAATACATGGTCTTTTGCTTTCGCACTGACTGCAAATTGCTTGTGGAAGGTGAATTGGGAGCCGCGCTATTTCATTACATTCAGGACAGAGCCTATGTCTGAAAATGCGTTGGTAGCATGCCTGGCAATAAGTATTCCCTTTATAACGCCTGTGAAGAACCTTAGGGTATTTGCCGCATTCAGAACATTCAGGACGAGCCGCAGAGGAGTTTGGTCTATCACTCATTTTTCTGC
Source organism: Alishewanella sp. WH16-1 (assembly GCF_001441695.1). NCBI lineage: Bacteria > Pseudomonadati > Pseudomonadota > Gammaproteobacteria > Alteromonadales > Alteromonadaceae > Alishewanella > Alishewanella sp. WH16-1. The sequence continues at coordinate 2,294 of NZ_LCWL01000110.1, forward strand.
TTCTTGAAGCTGTTAATCAATTGCTTAAACTTTCGTTGTACCAGGTACTTTGGTGTTGGTTTCCACTCAGAATTACGAGGGGTATTGGTCAGAGTTCGTTTATTGTCAGGTAACTTCTGAACGACGGATAATATGCAAGGCGGAACTAGTTTTAAGTCACCAACAAAAGATTGCCGAGTGATCCCATGACGTATTAGACAGTCGTATAAATTGTCAGGAGAAAGGCGAATAAACTGCATCAAACCATTCAATAAAATATGGCGAATTTCTACCGATAGCTTTTCAAATTTTAGACCTTTTGATTCATCCCTTATCTCCGGCAGTTTAATGTGCAGATCTTCAAAGACTGATCGGATGGATATCGCATTCTTCCTCATTGCTCGTCTTGCAAATGACTCAAGGAAAGACAAATAACTAAAAAGTCCGGCCGAATCCAAATCAACACCAAAGAATGAACTAGTCCCCTTTGAGACGAAGACGTCAACAAACTTTTGTAAGTCGAGTGCATCTTGCGAACAAAGTTCAGTCATATTCGTTTTCAAATCATGGTGACAAGTAGAACAGCGAGCAATATCTTTTATGCCTAAAGATAGCAAGTGTGGTGTGATGGACGATGAACAGAGAGGACACCGATCAACTAAAAGGCAATGATGCTTAGAGCAGGCCGTATGCCAAGCTAACCGCCAATGTAAGCGAAGGTACGGTGATGAATCCTCATAAAGACATTGAGGACACACACTGTATTGTTCGGCGACAATTAGGATG
>NZ_LCWL01000020.1:0-2880 GCF_001441695.1 Alishewanella sp. WH16-1
GTCTCTCCATCTGCACCAAATCAACCGGCTTAAGCCGGTTTTTTTATCGGTTTAATTCAATGCGCCGGATAAAATCTTCTACCAGCAGATCATAGAGTTTGTTGCCTAAATACAAGTCCTCGACACCATCATCAATATTGGGGTTGTCATTAACCTCGATAACGAACACTTGCTCACCAGCTTGCTTCAGATCGACACCGTATAAACTGTCACCTATAGGTTTACAGGCGGCAAGCGCTGCTTGCAACACATGGGCCGGCACTTCTGCAATCGCACAGGTGGTAAAACCGCCACTCTGAGTTTTGCCCTTACCGTGCTTATAAATCTGCCAGTGATTGCGGGCCATAAAATACTTACAGGCGAATAGTGGCTGACCGTTCAATACGCCAATCCGCCAGTCAAACTCGGTATAGGTATAACGCTGGGCCAGAATAATAGCGCTCTGATCAAACAGAGCATTTAGCTGTGCTTTTAACTCGGTCAGAGTAGTGACTTTAACCACACCACGGGAGAAGCTGCCGTCAGGGATCTTTAGCACCAAAGGTAAGCCAAGCGTATCGGCGGCGCGTTCCAGATTATCTTCGTCCTGTTTAAATAGCATTAAGCCGTCTGGTACTGGCACTTTATGCTGCTGAAATAGCGTCTGTAGGTATACCTTATTACCACAGCGTAAGATTGAGTTCGGATCGTCGATGACGGCTAACCCCTCGCGCTCCGCCTTTACCGCCAGATGAAAGGTGTGGTGATTTACGCCTGTGGTTTCGCGAATAAACAGGCCATCAAACTCCGGTAGCCGCTGAATATCCCGGGCTGAAATTAATTCAGTATCCATAGCCGCGCGCTTTGCAGCTTTTCGGAATAGCTCCAGCGACTTCGGAGTGCAAGGTGGAAAGGGCTCGTTTGGGTTGGTCAAAACAGCCAGATCATATTTAAAGCGGGCATTCTTTGGCTCCAGGCGCCAGATTTTGTGACTGTAACGTTCCAACACTTCAGCGAAATGCCCTTGTTCCTGCTCAGTTAACTTATGTACCGCACCAATTTTTATGGAACGGATCTGCCAGTGATTCTTTTTACTTAGCTCAACCCGGAGAACGGGAACTGGCAGTGCCTCAAATAAATAGCTGGCAAATTTACGCAGGGCTTTTGATGAGGTTTCACCAAAATAGATGTTAAACAGCAGTTGCTGTTCGGCAGCATCAGCCAGCGCTTTGTCGAGCAGACTTTGTAAGGTGCCGGGAAGTTCTTCGATAAGTTCAGATATTTCAAAGCGATTGAATTTATTGAAAGCTCGCAATGATGGCATAACGTTGTGGCCGCGAGCTTCTGCGAGTAGTGAGCAGTAGTAACCTGTCCCCAAGTAATGAGACTGACGGCATAGGTTAATAACACGTACCCGTTGTTTTTGTTTCGGTTGCCATTTTAGATATGCCGGCAGACTCATTACGCCGTCATATTGATAGAAAGGAGCCCAATCTTGCAGTTTATCGACAACAATAACCAGTTTAGCCATAAGTTAGATCCTGTCCTCTTACCTGAGAAATTCCCTAAAGTATCGGTAATAAAAGTAAATTCCGCTACTATACTGAGCATAATCAGATATTAGCTTTAAGTACTGTATCGGATGGATGTTCAACAGGTTATTGAGATCCGGGAAGCGACTAGTCAGGATCTATCGGCATTGCTGGTTATTGAGCTGCAATGTTTTCATAGTGACCGCCTTAGTCAACGCAGTTTCAGACGTTTTATCTCTGAAAAACGTAGTGATCTCTTTGTGCTATGTTTAGACAAGGAGATAGTAGGTTACTATTTATTGATCTACCGGCGCGGTAGCAGTATGGCCAGGTTATATTCAATTGCTGTGGTACCGCGTTTGCAAGGGCAAGGTCTGGCCAAGCGTCTGATCGCGGATGCGGAGCAAAAGGCGCTGCTCAGGCATTGTGTGTTATTACGATTAGAAGTGCGGCCTGACAATCAGCCTGCAATAAAACTATACCAAAAGCTTGGCTATCATCCATTCGGCGTTAAGCTGGATTTTTACGAAGATCATAGTGATGCGTTGTGCCTGCAAAAACAAATTCATCATTATCAGGCCGCGTCCTATACCAGACTGGTGCCTTATATTGCGCAAACTACCCCTTTTACTTGCGGTCCTGCCTGTCTGCTAATGGCATTTAACTATTTTCAACCCGGGGAATTCAGCCCCGAACATCTGGAAATTGAGCTATGGCGGGAAGCAACAACGATATTTATGACGTCTGGTCATGGAGGTTGTGGTCCTAGGGGTTTGGCGTTAGCTGCGGCAAAGCGCGGCTTTATAGTGCAAATTTATTTGAATCAGGATGGTCCCTTGTTTTTGGATTCGGTGCGCAGTCCTGAAAAAAAGTCGGTGATGCAGCGGGTCTATCAAGCAGATCAAGCTAAAGTTACGCAACTAGGTTTACCTTTGGTACTAACCGAACCGGATCTCTCTTTAATAAGCAAGCTGCTTAAAGATGGTTATATCTTACTGGCGTTAATCAGTACCTGGCAGTTTGACCGCTCGAAAGCGCCGCATTGGATAGTGATTTGTGCTGTGGACGCTGACTTTGTCTATATTAACGATCCCGATGTTGAAGATATCCCCTGGCTTTCACCAACGGAGCGCCACTATATACCAGTGAGTCACCATATCTTTAATAAGGCCTTTGCATACGGTAAAAAGCGTCTGAAAGCTTTGTTAGCGATTAAAAAGGTTTGAAAATAAGCACTTTGCTGCATTTTTCTGCGAACGATCTAAAAATCCGAAGTTTTCTATAAACTCTGCTTGCAGCCTTGTTAAAACTCCCTATAATGCGCGCCATGACATGCGGGGCGCGTAGCCGGGTGCTGCGCTAAACGAGT
>NZ_LCWL01000033.1:0-2756 GCF_001441695.1 Alishewanella sp. WH16-1
TTAAAAATGGGATGATTACCGCACCACTTATACATTTGATGTTGTTTCATTAACACCAGCAACTAAAATTAGAATAGAACAAGAAGGTGATGTTTGGAATCCCGATTATAATGCCTATGAGTTTTCTCAAGTCTATACTATCGCAATTCAAGCAAGCAGAATTGAAGACAGGTTTGGAAATTGGGTGGTGTTTGAGTATGAGCAAGCAGACACCGGTGGCAGTTTTCCAAGTGAATTTCTGCGATACTCAAACAAACTCACCAAAATCACATCAAATGATGCTCGAACCATAGAAATAACCTATGAACAAGGAACTTCCTCTGAGCGAGTAAAACAAATATCAGTTAATAGCCGCGTTTGGCAATATGAATATGAAACTTACTACAATGCAGTAGATGACCTATATAAAGATAAACTAAAGACTGTAAAAAGACCTGATGGTAAAAGTTGGGTTTTCAACCTAAATTATGGCTTAAATGGTGGTTACATTTTTACTTCTCCTGCTATAAACGATTGTGCAACGCTAAGTAGTTCTACAACTCTCTCAACCTTGGAGCATCCTGATGGGGCTGTATTTAAATTAACACATAGACCAACCCGATTCGGTCGCTCGCAAGTCCCCTCGAGCAATGATGGTGGATCAAGATGTTTTGCTAATCTTGCCATCATTAAAAAAGAGCTAAATTTTAATCAACAAAATCTCGTATGGAATTACTCATATTCTCAGAATGCTGGCTCACCAAAGCGCACTACTACCCCGACAGCACAACCAGAGGCATTAACTGGGCTGCCTTTTACACCCGCCGGTACTAACCTAATGGACTTGAGATCAACAACTATAAGCAATCCAGACGGGAGTAAAACTGTACACGTTATCAATCGTAGTTACACAGCACTGGAAGGACAAGAAGTATTAACTCTGTACTATGATACCAACGGTTCTGACTTATTAAGAGCGACAGAAAAGACGTTTCATATCATGCCAAGGGTGGGGAAAGTGAGATTAGAATATTGTAAACCTAACGTCTACCCGCTTACAGAAAGAGTTACATGTGCCGATTTAGGATATACTTCAATCGGCAATAATGCCATGCATGATAATCATACCTACCCTAACAATGTTAAGGAGTCATTTTTCAGTAATGGCATACCCTCCGTTTACACCACAATCTATAGTAACTACAACACTTATGGTCAACCAGGACTCATTACAGAAAGCGGCCCTAGTGGAACGCGTTATAAACGTTTAAGTTATCAGCATGACACATCATTATGGGTGTTAAACCTACCTACAACGGTCGAGCTCTCTGCCAATAACTCTAGCTGGACGACCGTTAAGCAAACGTCTTATCATTCAGCAACCTCAGCGAGTAAACTATTGCCGTATCAGGAGCGAGAGTTTGGTGCGCTGCTGTATACCTATACTTATCATACTTCAGGCACCTCAGCCGGAAATGTTAAGCGGCAAACCTCTGGCTTGACCAATCGTTGGGTCGAATTTAACAACTACAAGCGCGGTATCCCACAACAAATTATTTTACCCAACCGCTATAGCTCTACTGCAACGCAAACTGCGACACAAGTTGTAAATGACCATGGAGAGATTACGAGCACCACGAATTTCCTCGGACATACTACTGGATATAGTTATGACGAGATGAGCCGTGTCAAGTCAATAACGCCACCGACTGGCTGGACACCGACAACCATCAATTACACCAATTTAAACGGATATTTTGTTCAGACCTTAACTCGTGGTAATTATGAAAAACGAATTGAAATGGACGCGCTTTTTCGTCCGTTATTAACGCGAGAGCGTGACATCGCCCGCAATACGAATGTCTATGTTCGCCAGCAATTTGATGCCTATAACCAACCAGTTTTTATTTCCTTTCCCAGCGAAAGTGATGTCGAGACCAATGGTCAGGCAACCATTTATGACGGCTTGCAACGCGTCAAAAGACAGTATTCAACGGTCGATAATAGCGGTGTTGATTACTTTTACCTAACTGGCAACAGGGTTGAAGCCGTCGACGCTTTGGGGAATCGAACAACCACGACGTACAGAGCCTTTGGTTCGCCCGAACAAAAACTTCCTTCACTTATCAGTCAACCTGAAAGTGTTACTACGACGATTAATTACAATCTGTTTGACCGGGTTGCTAGTGTTGTTCAAGGTGGTATTACAGAGAATCGCTACTACAATGCCAATCAACGGCTTTGTCGTCTTTATCGCCCCGACGTCGGCTCAACAGCATATGATTACAACAGCGTTGGTGATGTGATATGGGAGGCAAAGGGCGCATCAGGTGCTATAAACGCCTGCGCCACCACCAGTGTGTTAGCGAGTGAAAAGACCCAGTTTAGCTATGACAACATTGGCAATATCAGACAAATCACCTATCCGGATAGCAGCGGAAACAGCCTTTATACCTATGATGCACAGGGTAACCTGAGTAATCTGACGTCAGGAAGTACTACGTGGGAGTATCAATACAATTCACTTGGTCTGATAGAAAAAGAATTACTGACGGTCGACAACCTGACCTTTGTATTGGACCCTGGATACAATGCGTTGGGACAGTTGACGTCCTTGAGTTACCCATCTGGCAGGAGTGTGACTTTTACTGTTAATGCGTTAGGTCGAACGCTTAGCAGTGGCAGCTATGCGACTAACGCTGAGTACTACCCAAATGGCCAACTGAAAAGTTTTAACTATGGCAATACGCTGACGTTGGCTAATAACATCATTCCGA
>NZ_LCWL01000079.1:0-2623 GCF_001441695.1 Alishewanella sp. WH16-1
TGGCTAATAACATCATTCCGATCGCTCAATAACATCATGCCGATCAGGTTTTTTCTTCCCGCGTTTACTTCAACTTACTTTTACTCGTTTTGATCGGCATGCGTCAACTTTGACTGCTGTTTTCGCATCGATTCACCCGTTAAAGGCTGCCTGATCGCTCTGTGGATCAGCCTGTCCAAGATCGCTTCGGCGAAAGTGGCTTCTCCGATCATCCCATACCATTTATCTACCGGTAATTGGCTTGCCACCACCGTTGATAACTTGCCATGTCGCGTGTCTATCACTTCCAGTAAATTACTACGCTCTGTCGCATCCAGCATTTCCATCCCCCAGTCATCCAAGATCAAGATAGCAACTTGACTAAGCTGGCTCAGTAACCGTGGATAGCTCCCATCTGCTTGTGACAACCTCATCTCCTCTAATAAGGTCTTTAACCGGTAGTAGCGCACTGCCATTCCCTGGCGGATAAAGTAACGGCCCAGTGCACAGGCAAGGTAACTCTTACCGCATCCCGCAGCGCCGGTTAGCAACAGGTTTTGTTGATGTTTAAGCCAGTTACCCTGCAGTAATTCCCGTATCTGAGACGCGTTAAAACCCCGATTAGCGCGATAGTCTATCTGCTCAACCTGTGCACCTAAACGGAATCCGGCTTGCTTCTCTAACCGGCTAATTTTGCGCTGCTCGCGCTGCACTAACTCATGGCTGAGTAACAGCTGCAGGCGCTCTTCGAAGCTCATATCTTGATAAAGCATCGTTTGCTCTTGTTGTTTTGCCAGGGCTTGCTTAACACCGCTTAAATGCAGCAGGCTCAGTTGCTCTTCGATTCGTAATTCCATAAGTCTTCTCGTGTAGTCTGTTAGTGGAAGTAGCTTTCGCCGTGCACATTGTCGTGTACGAGCGCTTTTAGCGGATCATGTTTCACGGTTGGCACCGGTTGATATTCCAGGCCGTTTTTCAGGATCGCCCTGATGTTGTGTAAGCGGTTAGCGCCGGTCAGATGACCGCGCAGGCAGGCCGCCTCCAACCGCGCCTTGCTATAGGTTTCGCTTTGCCCTAGTAAGCTTAAGCAAGGCCGCACCGCCAGCGCCGGATGTGCCGCGTGCGCTAACGTCTCTTGCACCCACTGCTGTGTATAAATACCTATAGAAGCGGCCCATTTCAGGAGCCGCTCCGGTGACCACTCCAGCATCACTTTATGGTGATCGGGCATATGTGCCATGTCACAGGTATGCTGCCCTTTACGGTGGCTGCGCGGGTGCTCTGCTACCACTTGCCCATGATGGTAAATCACGATGGTTTGCGCTCTGATGTGCGCCTCCAATCGCTTACCAACCAGGGTATAAGGCACGGAGTAATAATGCTTTTCGATATCAACATGGTAATCCTTACCTGCCAGCACCCGTTGGATTTTGGTGTACTCGTAGGGGAAGCGGGGCAACGGTTGTAAAGCCGGTGCATCCAGCTCGTTAAACAGGGAAGAGCGGCAACCAGGCAACTTTTGGAAGGGTTTATTGTTTAGTTTTATAAGCAACTCGGCGATACGCTGATTCAGATGCGCCAGACTGTGGAAGACCTCATGCCGTAACACAGCAAGGATCCAACGTGTGACCACCTGCACGCCGACTTCGGCCTTGGATTTATCTTTGGGCTTACGCGGTCTGGCGGGCATGATGGCAGTGCCGAAGTGGGCCGCCAGCATTTGATAGGTCGGATTGAGATCGGGATCGGTATTGCGAGCCACGCTGACTGCACTTTTTAAACAATCGGGTACCACTAACTGTGGTACGCCACCGAAGAACTCAAAGGCCCGTTTATGGCTCATGATCCAGTCTTCCAACTGCTGTGAACGCGTGGCCTCGGCGAAGGTGTAATTGGATGCGCCCAACACCGCCACGAAGATCTGCGCACGACAGGTAATTTCACCGGTATCAGGATCAACAATCGGCATGGTTTGGCCGCAGTAGTCGACAAAGAGCTTTTCGCCCGCCAGGTGGATTTGTCGCATAGAGGGCTGCAATACGGCCGCCCACTCTTTATAAAGACGACAGAAGTGGTTGTAACTGTAGTGCTGTTCAGGGCTTCGTTCGGCATACTCCTGCCACAGCAGCTCTAAGGTGACGCCTTTGCGGCCAGGGGCTTTGAGTTCCTGATAGACACCCGCCCAGTTAGGCAGCGGTTTATGCTGGGTTTTATGCACCACCATCGTTTTGAGGAAAGCACGCTCAAGCGTCACATCATCCCACTGTTGTGCCAGTGGCCAGCCAGTGATACCTAGCTGTGCCGCCCGGTTCACATAATAGGAGACGGTGCTCGCCGAGATAGAGAGGCTAAGGGCAACCTGACGATGGGTCAGCTTCCCCTGATACTTGCAACGCAGAATTTCTTTTAATTTTCTCACAGAAATGGGCCTCGCAGACATGTACTTTCCTCAGCAATAACAGATAGAAAGTACGGGTTTAACGAAGCGGGAGAGAAAAGTCACGTAATAACATTGATGCCGATCGCACGTTACCATGAGTGCCAAAAAGTGATCGGTATGAGATGTTATTGTGTGATCGGCATGGATGTTATTGGCTGATCGGCTTGAATGTTATTGAGTGATCGCCATGCGTGAAAATATGCA